>NZ_JALKFY010000615.1:0-128285 GCF_023242985.1 Frankia sp. Mgl5
AAGTTCATCGTCGCGGACACCCCCGGGCACGAGCAGTACACCCGGAACATGGTCACCGGGGCGTCCACCGCGGATCTCGCGGTGATCCTCATCGACGCGCGTAAGGGTGTGCTGACGCAGACCCGCCGGCACAGCTATCTGGTGTCGCTGCTGGGGATCCGGCACATCGTGCTCGCGGTGAACAAGCTCGACCTGGTCGACTACTCGCAGGACGTGTTCAACCGGATCGAGGCGGACTACCGGGAGTTCGCGACCCGGATCGGCCTGAGCGACATCGTCGCGATCCCGCTGTCGGCGCTGGCCGGTGACAACATCACCGAATCCAGCCCGAACACCCCCTGGTACAGCGGGCCGACCCTGGTCGGCCATCTGGAGACGGTGGCGGTCGACGACGACGCGCACACCGGGGCGTTCCGCCTGCCCGTGCAGTGGGTGAACCGGCCGAACCTGGACTTCCGCGGGTTCTCCGGGCAGATCGCCGGGGGCACGGTCCGCCCCGGGGACCGGGTCCGGGCCCTGCCCTCCGGGCAGGAAAGCACCGTGGAGCGGATCGTCGCCGCCGACGGGGACCTGGACGAAGCGATCGCCGGCCAGTCGATCACCCTCACCCTGGCCGACGAGATCGATGTCAGCCGCGGTGACGTGCTCGCCACCGCGATCGACCCGCCCGGGGTCGCGGACCAGTTCGAGTGCCATCTGGTGTGGATGGCCGACGAGCCGATGCTGCCCGGCCGCCCCTACCTGATGAAAATCGGGGCGCGGACAAGCAGTGTCACGGTCGCCCAACCCAAGTACAAGGTCAACGTCAACACCCTGGAACACACCGCCGCGCGCACCCTGGACCTGAACGAGATCGGCGTGTGCAACATCAACGTCGACCGGCAGATCCCGTTCGATCCGTACACGACGAACCGGCACACCGGCGGGTTCATCCTGATCGACCGGTTCACCCGGGCCACGGTCGCGGCCGGGCTGCTGCACTTCGCCCTGCGCCGCGCGGACAACGTGCACTGGCAGGCCGTCGAGGTCGACAAGACCGCCCGGGCGCGGGCGAAGGGGCAGCGCCCGGCGGTGCTGTGGTTCACCGGCCTGTCCGGTGCGGGGAAGTCGACGATCGCGAACCTGGTCGAGAAGCGGCTGCACGAGCAGGGTTTCCACACCTACCTGCTGGACGGCGACAACGTCCGGCACGGGCTGAACAAGGACCTCGGGTTCACCGACGCCGACCGGGTGGAGAACATCCGCCGGGTCACCGAGGTCGCCCGGCTCATGGTCGACGCCGGGGTGATCGTGCTCGCCTCGTTCATCTCCCCGTTCCACGCGGAACGCCAGCTCGCCCGTGACCTGCTCGAGCCCGGCGAGTTCATCGAGATCCACGTCGACACCCCCCTGGACGTCGCCGAGTCCCGGGACCGCAAGGGGCTCTACGCCAAGGCCCGCGCCGGTCAGCTGGTGAACTTCACCGGGATCGACTCGCCCTACGAGCCTCCCGAGCACCCCGAGCTCCGTCTCGACGCCAGCGGCACGATCACCCCCGAGGCCTCCGCCGACCTCGTCGTCGAGCACCTGCGCACCACCGGCATCCTCACCCCGCCGGACGCGCCATGATCCCCAGGCCCGCCGTGGGCCCCGCGCGTGTCGCGGGGTCCACCGCCACCCCCGCCCCCACCACGACCCGTGTGGAGACCGGCCCATGACCAGTGACATCGCCCCCGCCACGGCTGACGGCGCCACCGGCGGGGCGCGCACGATTCCCGCGGCCGGGATGGACGACCACACCCTGGCCGCCGCCCTCGCCCACGAGGCCGGCGAACTGCTCCTCGCGATCCGCGACCAGGGCGGCGCCGAGGGGGACCGGCAGTCCAACGAGTTGCTGCTGCACCTGCTCGCCCAGACCCGCCCGCGCGACGCCGTCCTCTCCGAGGAGAGCACCGACAACCACATCCGCCTCGAACACGACCGGGTGTGGATCATCGACCCGCTCGACGGCACCCGCGAGTACGGCGAGCCACCGCGGGAGGACTGGGCCGTCCACGTCGCCCTCACCAGCGGCGGGACGCCCATCGCCGGGGCGGTCGCGCTCCCCGCGGCCGGCCTCGTCCTGCACACCGGCACACCGCCGGTCCTCCCCGCACCGGTGGGCGGGCCGATCCGGCTCGCGGTCTCCCGCACCCGTCCACCCGCCTGCGTCGACCACCTCCTCACCCGGCTCGACGCGACCCTGGTCCCCATGGGCTCCGCCGGCGCCAAGGCGATGGCCGTCGTCCGCGGCGACGTCGACGTCTACGCCCACTCCGGCGGCCAGTACGAGTGGGACTCCTGTGCACCCGTCGCCGTCGCCGCCGCCGCCGGGCTGCACGTCTCCCGCCTCGACGGCTCGCCCCTGCGCTACAACGAGCCCAATCCGTACCTGCCCGACCTGCTAATCTGCCGCCCCGAGCTCACCGACACAGTCCTGACCGCGCTGAGAGACTCGTGAGGGGAACCGCGCTGTGAAACTCGCCGGCAGGGTCGTCGTGATCACCGGCTCGGGGGGTGGTCTCGGCGAGGCCTGCGCGCGCCGGTTCACCGCCGAGGGCGCGAAGGTCGTCGTGACGGACGTCGACCCCGCCGGCGTCGAGCGGGTGTCGAGCGCGATCGGCGGTGTCGGCCTGGCGGCCGACATCACGGTCGAGGACAACGTCCGCGCCGTCGCCGACCTCGCTCGCCGCGCCTACGGCGAGATCGACGTCTGGTTCAGCAACGCCGGGGCCGCCGGCCCCCGCCAGCCCGGCGACGTCCAGGCGAACCCCCTGTGGGATTCGTCCTGGCAGCTGCACGTGATGTCACACGTGTACGCGGTCCGCGAGGTTCTGCCGGCGATGCTCGAACGGGGCGACGGGTATCTGCTGCAGACGGCGTCGGTCGTCGCGCTGTCGACGCAGGCGGAGAAGGCGGCGTACTCGGTGACGAAACACGCGGCGCTCGCGCTCTCCGAGTGGCTGGCGGCCGCGTACCGCCCGCGCGGCATCAAGGTCTCCTGTTTCTGCCCCGGCGCGATGCTGACACCGATGCTCCTCGCGAACGGCCTGCCCGCCGACCATCCGGTGCTCCGCTCCGCGCCGACACCGGACGCGCAGGCCGACCGGCTCGTGCGGGCGATCGACGAGGAGCGGTTCCTCATCGTCGACTCGGAGCAGGGGCCGGACGCGATGCTGGCCAAGCTGACCGACTACGACCGCTGGATCGACGGCATCGCGCCTCCGCTCGGCTGAGATCGCCTGAGATCGCCTGAGATCCCGCCGCGGCCCCGACACACGCCCCGTCGTGCCCCCACCACCCGGCCCGGCGGGCCTTTCCCGACCGCGCGGTCAGGCGTCCGCGTCCGCCTCCGCCTCGGTGACGATCGGCGGCCCGGCGTCGATGCGGGCGCGGGCGTCGTCGGGACCGCCGCGCCACCAGCCGAGAGCCTCGACCCACCAGGTCAGCCCGGCATCGGCATAGGGCCGGACGACCGCGGCGCCGCGGTCGGGCGCATCCGCGTCGGTCGCCCCCTCGAGGACGATGTCGAACGGGCGTCCGTGCGTCCCCGCGGACACGCGCAGGGCGTGCACGTACCGGACGATGTCGGCGAGCATCGGCGCGGGCATGGTGGTCGGGCGGCCGTAGTCGGCGTGGACGGGCATCACGCCGTCCCACCGGGCGGCGCGGCGGAACGGCGCGCGCAGCGGCCACCGGCCCGCGCACCACACCGGTGGCCGCGGGCGCTGCACGGGGGTCGGCGCCATCGACACGCCGTCCACGACGACGTGCTCGCCGTGGGCGGTCACCGACTCGCCGCTCCACAGCGCGGCGAGCGCCGCAAGCGACTCGTCCAGCCGGGCCGCCCGCAGCCGCGGGTCGGCGGGCTCCCCGAACGCGGTGTACTCGGACGGCATCGAGCCCAGGCCGGCCCCGAAGACCAGCCGGCCGCCGGAGAGGACGTCCAGGGAGGCGATCTCGCGGGCGAGCTTGCCGACCCGGCGCCGGGGAACCGCGGTCATCAGGATTCCGAGCCGGATCCGCGTGGTCGTCGCGGCGATCGCGGCGGCGACCACGGTCGGGTCCACGACCGGCCAGTCGTGGTGGTACAGGACGTGATCCCATACGAACGCGCCGTCCCACCCGGCCTGCTCGGCCCGGCCGGCCAGCTCGGTGAGCAGAGCCGGGTCGGCGAAGACGCCGACATTGGGCAGGCCGACGGCGAACCGCGGCGACGTGCCGTCGATCGTCATGATTGGAAGCTAGGCGAACGCCGGCACCGCCGGTCACCGGTTCGGGATGGGAAGCTGTGGACCATGAACGTGGGCACGGGGGGCGTGGCGGGCCGCGAGGCCTCGGGCGGTCCGGCAGGCGTGGCCTTCTTCGTCTCCTACACGCGGGCTGACCGCCGCTGGGCGGAGTGGATCGCCTGGGTGCTGGAGGAGAACGGTTACTCGACGCTGCTGCAGGTGTGGGACTTCGGCCCGGGGAGCCGGTTCGTCGAGGAGATGCACCGCGCGGCGGGTGCGGCGGAGCGCACCGTCGCCGTCCTGTCGTCGGAGTATCTCGACTCGCGGTTCGGCGCGGCGGAATGGCAGGCGGCCTGGGCGGACGATCCCGACGGGCGGCTGCGCAAGCTTCTGGCGTTCCGGATCGAGGACTGCCCCCGGCCGGGTCTGCTGGGCCAGCTCGTCAGCGTCGACCTCTTCGGGGTCACCGAGGAGGTCGCGGCCGCCAGGGTGCTCGCCGCGGCCCGCGGCGGCCGGGAGAAGCCCCCGACCCGCCCGGCGTTCCCGGGCTAGGCGCGGGCCGGGAGGTGTCGGGAAGGCACGGAGAAGAGCCCGCGTAGTCGGATGATCGACAGGGCATGTCGCGTAGGGTCGGTGGGGGCAGAGACTTCCTCCGGCATGTGCACCCGCCGGGCGCGGGTGCCGGAAGGGGACGCCATGTCGGATTCGCTGGACCTGGGCGGGCCACCGCCCTCACCCGTCGGCGTGGTCGCCGCCGGCACCACCGGCGGGGTGCTCGAGCTCGCCCCACCGGCTCCAGTGCCGGTCGTCGCGGACGACCAGGTGGACAGCATGGTCCCGCTCGACGAGAAGACGCGGGCGCAGCTGCGCACGCGGGCCGCGGCCTTCGCCGACGACCTCGCCGCGCAGGACCCGCGCAGTCCGGCGTTCCAGGACAAGATCAACGACATCGTGCGCATGGGCGAACGCGAGATCGTCGCGAGCGCCCGGGTGTCCAGCCGGATGCTCGAGCGACCCGCGGCGGCGCTGCGCGGCACCCGTGGTGGCCGCGGCTCCGGCAGCGGCGGCGACGCCCAGGCCCGGGTGGCCCACACCCTCGTCGAGCTGCGCCAGACGGTGACGGATCTCGACCCGGCCGGGGCCGACCTCAAGGGCACCCGCCGGCTGCTCGGCGTGGTCCCGTTCGGCAACCGGATCTCCCGGTACTTCCAGCGCTACCAGTCGGCGCAGAAGCAGCTCGACGCCATCATCAGGGCGCTCGACTCGGGCCAGGACGAGCTGCGCAAGGACAACGCCGCCATCGAGCAGGAGAAGGCGAACCTGTGGGCGGCGATGGGCAAGCTCACCGAGTACGCGACCCTCGCGAAGGCCCTCGACGGAGCCGTCTCGACGAAGATCGACCACATGCGGGCCACCGACCCGGCGACCGCCGACGGGCTCACCTCCGACGCGCTGTTCCCCATCCGCCAGCGCCAGCAGGACCTGCTCACCCAGCTGGCGGTGAGCGTGCAGGGCTACCTGGCCCTCGACCTCGTCCGCAAGAACAACATCGAGCTGATCAAGGGCGTCGACCGGGCGCAGACGACCACGGTCGCCGCGCTGCGCACCGCGGTGATTGTCGCGCAGGCCCTGGCGAACCAGAAGCTCGTGCTCGACCAGATCAACGCGCTGAACGCCACGACGAACAGCATGATCATGTCGACGAGCGAGCTGCTGCGCCAGCAGTCCGGCCGCATCCAGGAACAGGCGTCGTCCAGCACGGTGGACGTCGAGACGCTGCAGAAGGCGTTCGACAACGTCTTCGCGACGATGGACGCCATCGACACGTACAAGGCGAAGGCGGTCGAGAGCATGGCGACGACCGTCGCCGCGCTCGAGACCCAGGTGGGGCGGTCGAAGGCGTACCTGGAGCGGTCCCGCGCCGGCGAGAGCTGACCGTGCCCGCGGATGACCCGTCCTGACGCCCGCGCCGCGGCCGGCCCTGGGGCCGGCGCCGCGGCCGGTGGGGAGAGGAGGACGCCGTGATCTTCCGGCGGCGTTCCGACAGTGCCGGGAGCTCGGCGAACGACGATCCCGCCGCGGTGGCCGGCGGTGCCCGGGGGCCGGGCGACGACGTCGTCCGGCCGGTCCGCCAGCTCCAGCGTGAGCTCGCCGAGCTCGTCGCGGGCGCGAACGCGAACGGCGGGAGGCTGCCGCCCGGGGCGGTGCCGACCGTGCGCGACATCGACGACGTCCTGCGCCCGTTGCTGCGCTACATCGAGGTCCAGTCGGCGAGCGAGGAGGAGATGAGGTACCTCACCGCGATCGTGCACGAGTACTTGCCGCAGGCACTCGGGGATTTCGTCGCCCTGCCGGCCCACTACGCCGACCGCCCCGGGGTCACGGGGACCACGCCCGCCGACGACCTGATCCGCCAGCTGCAGCTCCTCGACGAGGGCGCCAACGAGCTGCAGGATCTCGTCTACACCGGGGACGCGGCGAAGCTGGCGATCCAGGCGCGCTTCCTGGACGCCAAGTTCCGGCGCTCCGACCTCGACTCGTGACCGTCACCCTGCCCAGGGGCGGCAACGTGCTGCTGTCCCGGTCCGCGCCGGGCGTGGCACGGGTGCGCGTCGCGTTCGGCTGGAGCGAGGCGCCCGGCTCGGCCGTCGACGTGGATGGCGTCATCGCCCTCGTCGACGGCGGCGGCGCGTCCACCCGGCTGCTCCTCGCCCACCAGGTGCCGAACCCCGCGGAACGGCTCGGCTCCCTGGCACCGCCCCGCCCGACCAGCGGAGAGGCCGAGGCCGTCGAGGACGTCGTCGTCACCCTGGCCGCGGTGCCCGCCACCGTCAGCCGGCTGCAGTTCGGGGCCGCGATCTACGACTCGGCCGGCCGCGGGCAGACGTTCCGGTCGGTGCCCCGCGGCCACATCCGGGTGCTCGACGACGCCGACGGCCGGGAGATCGTCAGCTACGCCTTCGACGTGGAGACCGGCCTCGAGACCGCCCTGATCTTCGGCGAGTTGTACCGGCACCCGACGGGGTGGAAGTTCCGGGCGGTCGGCCAGGGGTACGCGGGCGGCCTGCCCGGCCTCGCCGGCGCGAACGGAGCCGGCGCGAACGGAGCCGGTGCGAACGGTGCCGGTGCGAACGGTGCCGGCGCGAATGCCGCCGTCGCGAACGGAGGCGGTGTGCCGGCGGCGCGGCCCGCCGACGTGGCCCCGTTCCTCACCCGGACCTCTCGGGCCCGGAGCCGCCGCAAGATCGTCGATCACCTGCACCCGGCGCATCTCGCCCACCCAACCGGCCCGTCCACACCGGCTCGGCCGGCACCGACCTCACAGCCGGGGCCGACCTCACAGCCGGGGCCGCAGCCACCCGCGCCGGGAGCACGGCCCACTCCGGCGCCGGCTTCACCGCCGCCATTCCCGCCTTCATCGCCACAGCGGCCAGCGTCACCACCGCCTTCGCCGCAGGCACCGCCGCCTTCCCCGGCACCATCGCCGCCTCCGCCACCACCATCTCGGCCTCCGGCACCATCTCGACCTCCGGCACCACCACGGCCGGCACCACCACGGCCGGCCCCGCCGTCATCTCCACCGGTGGCCAGCGGCGCGCGGTCGCCGCTGGACCTCGGCGGGGACGACGAGGACACCGCGCGGCCGGCAACGCCGGCGGCCGGCGTCCCGGAGCGCCGCCCGTCGACCCCGGCCGAGGTCGGCGAGCGGTCCTCCCGCCACCGGCAGCGCAACGAACACGTCAGCGCGCTCGACGACGATCACCCGGCCACCATCTGGACGGCGGAGCAGCGCGGCTCCGGCGCCCTGACCGTGACCCTGCGCTGGGAGACCCTGACGACCCGCACGGGGCTGCCGCGCCCGAGCAACATCTACCTCGGCTGCCTCTGGCAGGCCCTGGACGGCGCCGCCGGCGTCATCCAGCACCTGGGGCACTCCGCCAGCAGCGCCGGGCGCGCGGGCCGGCAGGTGCTGCGCCTGGGCAGCCGCGACGAGCGGGACGGCCAGACGATTTTCGTCGACCTGAGCACCCTCGCCACGTTCAAGCGGTTCTTCGTCTTCGCCTACGGGCTGCACAGCGCTCCGGAGTGGGCGTCGCTGCGGCCGGTGCTCACCGTCGCCGGGCGGTCGGGCGAACAGCTCGCCATTCGCCCCGGCGGGGCTTCGCCAAGTGCCCGAACCTGTGTTGTCGCCTCTTTTCACATGGTGGGCGACGACCTGGTCATCCGGCGGGAGAACGATTTCGTCGAGGGGACCCAGGCCGATGCCGCGGCGCGGTACGGCTGGTCACTGGAATGGAATCCGGACGGTATGACACCGCGCGATACTCCGTAGTGTTCCTTCGTGCCGCCGGGCGGGTCAGACCCCGGCGTCGACCCGGACGGGGAAGGCCATGACCGTCGTCAGGAGCTCGCGCACCTCCTGCGGTACCGGCGCCGGCCCGGTGGCCGGGCGGTGCACCAGCACGGCGTCGCACAGCGCGACACAGGTCTCGCCGTCGAACATCGCGCACACCTGCAGGACGGAGCTGGTGCCGACCCTGCCGACGCCCACGCCGACGCGGTACTCCCCGGGGTAGCGGACCTCGCCCAGATAGTCGATCTCCACGCGGGCCGCGACCACCGGTAGCGGGCGGCTCAGCGCCGGCGCCACGTGGCTGTCGCCGAGCATGGCCCGGTTCATCCCGACCCGGGCCTCCTCGAAGAGCGCCGCGATGGCCACGTTGTTCACGTGCCCGAGGCTGTCCATGTCGCCGAAGCGGGGTTGCAGCGTCATGACGAACGGGTAGTTCGCCAGCTGTGTCCTCGCGGGGTCGTGCGTCGCGCCCATGCAGTCCTTCTACCGCGCCGGGCGCGGCCCGGGGGAGCCGGCGTGGCATGCGTCTCCTCCGTCGCCGGCGTGGAGCTGGTGCTCGTCGAGGGCATGGGCCACGGCCTGCCCCGCGAACTGTGGTCGCGGCTCGCCGGCGACATAGCCGGCCTCGTCCGCCGGGCGGAGAAGAACGTGGAGGCCGGCTGATCGGCCATCCGCGCCAACTGCCGGGGAGCGGGAGTTCTTCGCGCCGTCCGCGGATGGGCCGGGTATGAGATTGCGGTGTTGCGCGGGAGCGCGCCGCTCGACAGCGGAGGTGACACGAATCCGTGCCGGGCGACGGCCATGAGGCTGATATAGCGCGCTGCTCGGTTGCGCTGCGGCAATCGTCTTCCGCTGATTGCCGACCTGCCTTCCGCGTTAGGGTGGGGCTATGGCCGGGTCGTTGCATTCTGCGGTCTGGAGTCGATCTTTGCCGGGCGTCAGCTTTCTCGTCCGGGTAGGGCGTCGCGTGATTGTGGAGTCGCTGTACCTGCTGACTGCCCCGGTGTGCGCGGCTGCTGGCCTGTTGCTGGTGCTCGGCGGGCTGTGCGTGGGAACGGTGGGTCGGCTGGTTGCGGGCAGGGCGCCGGTCGCGGCTGGTGTCGCGGCGCCGGGGCTGTGGCTCGGCCTGGCCCATGCGGTGGTGGTGCTGCCTGTCGCCCTGGTCACCGCGGTGGTGACGGCGCTGTGGTGGCTCGTCGGGGTCGCTACCGCGACGACGGCTGTGCGTAACTGGGGCGCGCCCACCGGGACGTTGCAGCCCATGACCTTGAGCGCGGGTGGCGCCCAGTCCCACATCGACGTAAGCCTGGGCCTGACCTCGCCGGCCGAGCGGATGACCTTCGGGACCGTGGCAGGGCTGCTGCTGCTGATGTCGCTGCCGCTGATGACTCGGGTGTGCGTCGCCGCGCAGGCTGGGCTGGGGCGGGCGCTGCTGTCGGATGCGTCCCCGTTGCACCGCAGGATCAGCGGGCTGGAGCAGGAGCGCGACACTGCTCGCGCGCAGACCGTTGCCGCGGTGACGGCCGAGGCGGCCGCGCTGCGCCGACTTGAACGTGACATCCATGATGGGCCTCAGCAGCGACTGGTCCGGCTGGCGATGGAGCTGGGCCGCGCTCAACGCCATTTCGACCGCAGGCCGGAGGTCGTCCGGGAGGCGCTCGCCGACGCGATCGTCCAGGCCGAGGAGACGTTGGACGAGCTACGGGCCCTGTCACGTGGCATCGCCCCACCGATTCTCGTCGACCGCGGCCTGCGCGAGGCGCTCGCCGAGCTGGCCGCGCGCTCGACGGTGCCCGCCCAGCTCGATGCCGGGCCCCTGAGCCACCGGCCGGAGGCCGCCGTCGAGACGGCCGCGTATTTCGTCGTTTCCGAGGCCCTGACGAACGTGGCCAAGCACAGCCGTGCCGGCCGGTGCGTGATCGGACTGCGTCACGATGCGGGAGCTTTGCGGGTCTGGGTAGCGGATGACGGGGTGGGCGGCGCGGCGTTCGACAAGGGGCACGGACTGCGAGGGTTGGACGACCGGGTGCGGGCGGTCGGCGGCGAGCTGCGGGTCCTCAGTCCCCCCGGCGGCCCGACGACGATCACCGTGGAGCTGCCGTGCGGTTGACCGCGGACGACACGACCCCCGAACCATGGTCGGGACGTGCGGCCGGTGGTGGGCTGCGGATCGTCGTGGCCGACGACGCGGTGCTGCTGCGGGAGGGCCTGATCCGGCTGCTCGCCGAGGAGGGGCACCAGGTCGTGGCGGCGGTCGGCGACGCGCCCGCTTTCGTCGAGGCGGCGTTGCGCCACCGCCCGGACGTCTCGGTCGTCGATGTCCGCATGCCGCCGACGCACACCGACGAGGGCCTGCGGGCGGCGATCCGCGTCCGTTCGCGCCTGCCCGGCTCGCCGGTGCTGGTGCTCAGCCAGTACGTGGAGACGTCCTACGCCGCGGAGCTGCTCGCGGACGGCTCCGGCGGGGTCGGCTACCTGTTGAAGGACCGGGTCGCCCGGGTCGGGGAGTTCCTGGACGCCCTGGAGCGGGTCGCCGGCGGCGCGACGGTGCTCGACCCGAGGGTCGTCGCGCGGCTGCTGACCGGGCAGCGCCGCGCCACGGCGTTGGAGTCGCTGACCCCTCGGGAACGAGAGCTGCTGGCGCTGATGGCCGAAGGCCATTCCAACACGGCCATCGCCCGGCGACTGGTCCTGTCCGCCAGCGCGGTCGAAAAGCACATCGGCAGCATCTTCGCCAAGCTCGGCCTGCCGCCCGACGACGCCCAGCACCGCCGCGTGCTCGCCGTGCTCGCCTACCTGCGCGCCTGACGGCGACCGGCGCGCGGCCCGTTGCCCGCCGCGGCGCGGCCACCGGGGTGGGGCCTGCCACACCCCGGTTTGTCCGGCACACTCCGGTGACCCGGTGACCCTTCCACGAAACCGTGGTGGCCATGGTCATCCCGCCACACCCGACAGACCCGAACGCGGATCCGGCCACGAAACGGGCACTGGTTGCTCGCAGCGCCACCTCGCCCCCGGATGCCGCGGACCCGCATCGTCAACCGACGCGCGGGTCAGCGCGCCGCCACCGGGCTGGATCGAGCCGAAGGAATCCCGTGCGCAGTTCCGTGTCGCCCGCACGGTCCGCGGGCACCTCCGGTCGCGCGCTCGTGGCACTCGTCGCCCTTGCCGCGGCCCTTGTCGTCGCCTTCGTCATCGCCCCGGGCCGGCTGGCGGCAGACGGCGCTTCCAGCGACCTCGCCGACCACCGCCACCTCGTCGAAGCCCTACACAGCGCTTTCATCGAGTACTGGCGTTCTGGCGACCGAGATCTCTCCCCGGACCTCGCGAGGGTTGTCGACTACTGGTTCCGCTACCACGTGGCCAAGGCTGTGATCGCCGCGGTCCTGCTGGTCGTGCTCGTCGCGCTGACCGTCCTCGTCTGGAAGGCATTTCTGAAGGCAGGCGGCCTCGGGGCCGTAACACGAGCGGCCCTCGCGTCGGCCGGCGTTCTTGCGGTGATGCTCGTGCTGCTCTCTCTGACGGCGGTGATGGCCAACATCCAGGGTGCGAAAGCGCCGTTCTCCTCCCTGATGCCGATGCTGACGGAAGGCGCAACCGACCAGGAGTTCGCGACCACGCTCGACCAGGCCAGGCAACAGTTGGCTGACGCCTCTCGCGCGGGTGCACGGACCCCGCCGGCCATCGACGTGATGATCGACGACTTTTCTCGATACCACGCGGTGATGGGCGTGATTGCCACGATCGCGGCGGCTTCCCTCCTCGGCACCAGCGTGCTGTTGTGGAAGAGGTTCGCGGGAACGGCCTCGTCCGACAGGCGAACGAGACGCGTGGTGGGGTCCTTCGGTGTCCTGTCCGCGTTGCTGACGCTGGGCCTGATCGTCCTCGCGGCGGCGAACGCGACCACCGCGGCCGACCGGGGACCAGCGCTCCTGCGCGCTCTCAACGGCGGATTATGACGCACCTCGCGACGGCCAACCCGGCCGAACAGCGGGACATTCGGCGGATGAGGCATGACTGGCGGTTGAGTGAACTCCGGATAGCCCTGGATTCGCTCAACCGCCGGGCGGCTGGAGGATGACCGGCAGCGTGGCGTAGCCGTGCAGCACCTGGGTGGGCCGGCGCCGGGCCTGGCCCGCCCGGGCCAGGCCCGGGTATCGCTCGAACAGGGCCCGCAGGCCCACCTCACCCTCCATGCGGGCCAGGGCGGCGCCGACGCAGTAGTGGATGCCGCCGGAGAAGGCCAGGTGCTCGCGCGCATTGGGTCGCGTGACGTCGAGGACATCCGGTTCGGCGAACACCGCCGGATCCCGGTTCGCGCCGCCGAGCAGGATGGCGACGAGTCTGCCGGCGGGGATCGCGGTGCCGAGGACGTCGACGTCCTCATAGGCGACACGGGCGGTCATCTGCACCGGCCCCTCGAAACGCAGGATCTCCTCGACCGCGTTCGGCCACCGGTCGGGCCCGGACCGCAGATACTCCAGCTGGTCGGGATGCTCCATCAGCAACGCCGCGCCGTTTCCCAGCAGATTGACGGTCGTCTCGAAGCCGGCGGCGAGCAGGAGCTGGGCGGTCGCGATGAGCTCCGTCTCGGTCAGCCGGTCACCGTCGTCGACGAGCCTGACGAGCTGGCTGAGGATGTCCTCGCCGGGATCGCGGCGCAGCCCCTCGAAATGACCCCGCAGCCAGGTGTTGATGGCCTGCTGCGCCCGTTCCACCCGCCGGAATGTGCCGTAGGGAAGGCCGAAGTCGAGGGTGGCCGCGGCCGCGGTGCCCCAGGCGAGGAACTGCGCGTGCATCGCCGCGGGTACGCCGAGAATCGTGGCGATCACGGTCACCGGCAGCCGGCTCGCGTAGCGGTCGACGAGATCGACGGTGCCCTCGCCGGCCATGGCGTCGAGCAGCGCATCGGCGGCCCGTTCCACCTCCCCGCGCAGCCCGTCGACCGCGCGGGGCGTGAACACCTTCGACACGAGCCGGCGCAGACGGGTGTGGTCCGGTGGGTCGATAGCCAGCAGCGACGGCGGGTCCAGCGGCCCGTTCACCGCCGGGTCGGGGGAGAGCCGGGCCATCAGCCGCAGCGGCGCGGGCAGCGCCGACATGTCGAGGACCATGCCGAGCGCGTTGTCGCGCAGGACGGCCGACGCCGCCCGGTGGCTGGCGGTCACCATTGCCAGCCGGCGGTCGACGAACAACCCCTGGGAACGGATTTCGTCGTAGGCCCCGTAGGGATCCGCGAGAAGGGCAGGCTGCGCCATCGCCAGCGTCGCCAGGTCACCCGACCGCCTGGCTTGCCACAACGCCCCTCGGACGACGCCGTGCCGGACCGCCCAGCGCATTCCGGCCCGAAGCGACACCGCTCTCCGAACCGACCTGCTTTCCCTAACCGACATGGCTGGCCGAGCTGACAAGGCTGGCCGAACTGACATGGCTGCCCGCCTCCGCCGTCCTTCCGTGCCCGGGTCACCAGCCGGACCTGTTCCCGGTCGTGCTTCACCGGCGCCCCGCCCGTACGTATCTGGACGGACATCCGGTGACCGTGCCATGGCCATCCTGTGCCGGGTCGACGTCCACGGGCTTGTTCCCGCTCGTCCCAGCGATTCCGTGACGAGCACGGCATCCTGGCCGGTGCGGTCCGCGCGCCGGCAACGCCGCGACAGCTACCAGAGGTTTGTCGCTGTGCGGGAGTAGCGGCGGAGCGGACCGTGCCGCCTAGACGAAACCGTCGAATGAGTGTTTCTCGGCCAGGCGCGCCCAGGAACGATGGTCCAGCGTGTGCGTGACCACGTGGCCTGCCCTTTGCTGGCATTACCTGTGTAGTTCCTCTGTGGAGCGCAGATGGAGCAGTGGTTTGTCGCCCGGGGTTCGCGGATGCAGGTCGCTCCGTACTCGTGTTTAACGTCATGCCATCCGGTATGGTGCATAACTTGATGGACGAGATTTTCGGGGGGTCCATTGCGTACGGGGGGGCTCGGCCATCCGCGCCGGGCGTTAGAGAAGTACTTGATAGGCCTTCTGACCTGCGTGTTTGTCGTTCCCGTGGCCGTCGGAACGTCGGCCACGGGCGCGCGGGAAGTGCTGCCGGCCGCGCCGGTGATTCAGGCCCGGACGGCAGCTTTCGTGGGCGGCGCCCAGGCGGCGACGAGCCCGATGCCGGAGGCGGTGCCGCTGCCCGGCTCGGCCGGTGCCGCCGACGGCGGAGCGATGGACGCGGTGATCCTGGTCGATGTGTCCCGCTCGCTCGACGAGCCCACGATCGCCCTGGAGGCGCGTGCCGCCGGCGTGATCGCCGCAACCGACCTGTCGACCCGCACCAGGATCGCGGTGACCGCGTTCGCCAGCATGGGGCCGTCCGGGAGTAGCACGGCGAGACCAGCCGCCGAGACCCTCTGCCCGCTCGCCCCGGTGGACGACCCGGACGACCGGGACCGCATCAGCGGCTGCCTCTCCGGGATCATGCGGCGCACCGCCGGCCAGGGCCAGGACACCGACTACGTCGCCGCCCTGAAATCGGGCTTCGACACGCTTCTGTCCGCGCCTGCCACCGGCTCCGGCCCAGCCCGGAAAGTGATTTTCATTCTTACCGACGGCCAGCTCAGCACGGCCGGAACCGACTCGAGCGGGGGCTCGTCCACCGACCGGTCCGAGAGCGGCCAGATCCGTGATGAGATCCTCCCCGCGGCCAGGAAAGCCGGCATCGAGATCTGGCCGTTCGGCTTCGGGGCGAAGCCGAACATCACCGATCCCACCGGCCACACGGTCGACCTGGCCACGCTGGCACGCGACGCCAGTCCGCCACCCACGCCGTGCCCGGGCTACGATCCGGCTACGGAGCGGGTCGTGCCGCTGGCCACGTCCGCCGATCTGACCGGGCCGCTGCTGACCACGCTCGGCCTGCTGCGCTGCGAGTTCGCCGGCCCGGTGAAGTCGTACGGTCTCGACCTCGGGTCCGAGGTCGGCGTGGTCATACCCGCCGGCGTCGCCGATGCGGCGATCACCGTCCTCAAACCGAGCCAGGGCACCCGGCTCACGTTCCACCCCCCGGGCCCGGGCGGCGTCGGAGACAAGGACGTGCCCCTCCCGCGCGACTTCGACGAGGCGGGCAGCAGTTATGTCCGGCGTGGAGGCTCCGGATGGGTGGAATCCCTGCGGATCGTCAATCCGCCGCCCGGCACCTGGGTCGTGAAGGCCGAACCGGCCCCCGGCGAACCCGGCGGGGTGATCACGGTCGTCCCGGTCTGGCGGCTGCTCGGGAACCTTGAGATCGATGGGCCGGCGCCGTACCCGGGTTCGCAGGCCAGCGCGCACCTGCGCCTGTTCGGCCGCCGGGACGCCTTCGCCGACGCGGCAGGCACGGCCGGCCTGCGGGTCGACGTGACGACACTGCGGCCGGGGCAGAACCCGGCCGACGGGATCCCCGCCGGCATCCTCAGGGACGACGGCGGGAAGCAGGACGTCCCAGGGGCCGAGCGTGGCGGCGGGGCCGGGAACGGGGCCGGGAACGGGGGCGGAAGCGGGACTGAGAGCGGCCGCGGTGACGGCGTGTTCAGCGGTTCCGTGGCCGTCCCGAAGGACGCCTCCGAACGCGTCATCTTCGTCGCGCGGCTCGGCGGTACGAGTTTCGGGCAGGCGCTCTGCGCCCGCCAGGTATGCGGCGAGTGGACGTTCATGAGTGCCGTCAGCGGATCCGCCGGCGGAGTCGGCGCCGCCGGCCCGCATATCCGCATCCGCCCTCCGGCGGGATCCGTCGTCGCGGGCGGCGAGATCAGCGGTGAGATCACCATCCACGCCCTGGGAACCGGCAGGCTGCCGCTACTCGGCATCGCACTGCTCGACCAGGATCCGGGAGTGACGGTGAGCCCGGCCCGGATCCAGCCGCCGCCGGCCGGCGGCGGCTCCGGTACCGGTACCGGTACCACCGTGCGCTTCACCCTGCGCGTGGACTCGTCGGCACGGCCGGGGCCGCTGCGCGGCAGCGTCGCGGTGACCAACCTCAACGCCCCGCCGAACATGGGGATGGCCATCGGTGACTTCGACATCACCGTGCGCCCGGCACCGACCGGCGGCACATCCGGATGGGTGCGTCTGATCGTCGCGCTGGTATCAGCTGCCCTGTTCGCCGCCATCGTCTCCGGGGGTCTGATGGCGTGGGGCAGCTCCAGGAAACGGAGGAGCATGGAGGGCAGGCCCGACAGGGACGTCGCGGATCCGTCGGACATACCCAGTGATCAGCCGGTGCCGCCCGGTACCCCCGCGTCGCCCGAGCCGCGGGGGGTGCTCGGCCTGACCGTGTACCTGTACGACCACGGAACGCCCGTCGACTACCTCGACGCGGAGGAGTCGGACGGCGCCCGACTGGCCCTCCGGCTACCCAGGCCCGATTCGCCGCCCCAGTTGGCGCGACCGGCCGACGGTGCCGAGCCTGACTTCGTCATCCGGCGGGTGGAGGATCCGGAATCGACGGATATCCGGATCCGTCGGCCGGGCCAGCGCGAGCTCACCTTCCCGGTGGGGCTCACGGTCCTGCACCGCGCCGAGAACGCCTTCGACCTCGCGGTGATGGACACCTGGGAACCAGCCGAGCCGGACGTCAACCCGGCCGACCGGGCGAACGCGGACAGGCACGCGGTAGGCGGGGACGGCGCACCATCCGCGGCGGTCCAGCCGACGGCTCAAGCCGTTGAGTCGACGGCTCAAGCCGTTGAGCCCGGCACCGGGCCTGCGCCCGCGGTGGATGGGGAACCGGATCCCGCCACGGAACCGGTGGCCCCGCCGCCGGGCGGATCGCGGGTCGGGGAGGTGAACCGGGCATGACGCTGAAAGTTTTCATCAGCTATGCCCGGAAGAACGACCGGCGCAAGCACATTACAATCTTCCGGCAGGATCTGCAGAACGAGCTCGATCAGCAGATAGGTGGGGAACCGGTCGAGGTTTTTCTCGACCGGGATCTCACGCCGGGGGCCGACTGGAAGTCGGACATCGAGAACGAGCTCAACACGTGCGATTTCTTCATCCCCATCTGCACCGAGAGCTATTTCCAGTCCGCGGCCTGTGCCGAGGAGTGGGGGCTGTTCCGTCGCCGTCTGTTCGAGGCGGTGAGGTACGGCGACAAGCGGCCGTCCCGGATCATCCCTGTCTGGTGGAAGCGGATGAGCTATATACCGCCGATCGTCAAGGCTTACCAGCTCACGATCGACGGTAACCCGCACACCACGAAGAGGGGCCTCTTTGATGACCTGATCGAGAATCGGGATTTCGGAGCGTACCCGATGGCCGTCCAGCATCTCGCCGAGCAGATCAAGAAAGTGCACAAGGCAAAAGCCTCGAGGGACTGGCAGCCGCGAAGTCCGCAGCTGAGGATGGACGGGCGGAACTTTGCGTTCGAGCCGGGCCAGTTCGGCAGGGACGACATCCTGAAGTGCCATCTGGTATATGCGGTGGCCAAGAAAGAGCAGCTGAACGGACGGTCGGTCCCGGATGAGGGCGCGTATCATGAGTCCGTCGACGAGTGGGACCCGTTCCACAGGCGCGCGGCCTCCTCGGGGCATCCGATGACCCACTGGGACGCGATGACGAGCTACCCGGCGCTCGGTCTGAGCTGGGCACTTCACATGCTGAACGTAGAGGTGATCGGCGAGCCGCTACCCGCCTTCGAGGAATGGAGTGCTGCGACAGTGAGATCGATCAGGCGAAAGGGGACGCCGATGATCGCTTTGTTCGACCGCACGGATCCTATCGGGGCTCGAATCTGGATGATATCTACAATTCAGTCGACGCAGGCTCGAAAAAGGGTCGTGATTTCTCCACTGCCCGAAGCTGTCGCCGGGACCGAGAGCACCACGGGCGCCGTGAGCGTGCAGAGCGCCGCAAGTGTCGCAAGTGTCGCAAGTGCCGCGAGCGCCGCGGATTCCGCCGGTGCCGCCGGTGCCGCCGGAGCCGCCCGCAGCGACCCTCGCTACATATTCGAGTGCGTGCGGGCGACGACTGAGATCGTCGCCGCTGTCCGGCGCAGTGTGGAGCACCACTGGCCCGACGGGTCGGGCGGCGACGGCGGGCCGCTGGTGACCAACCCCTACGATCTGGGCACCTGAGATGCCCGGCACGGTGGTCACCTTCTACTCGTACAAGGGCGGCGTCGGGCGTTCTCTCGCACTCGCCTGGGTAGCCTGGATCCTCGCCTCGGCCGGGAAAAAGGTCCTCGTCGTCGACTGGGATCTGGAGGCCCCCGGCCTGGAGAACTACTTCTGGCCGGCCGCGGCCGTCAAGGGGATGCGGACCAGGCCCGGTCTCGTGGATCTCGTCATCGACTACCGCGACCGCCTCGACGCGGACGCACTGGCGCGGTACCTGGAACGTCATTCATGGCAGCCGCTCGCCGCCCACCCGGACTGGTCCGGGGAGGACTGGGCGGACCCGTCGACCGCCGAGCAGGCGCGCGCGGAGCTGGCCGATCCCGACCTGCGGGAGTGGGTCCGGGAGCGAATCACCAGGGTGGATCTGGATGCGACCCGCGCCGAGCTCACCAGGGATTCGCCCGGCGGCGAGGCTGATTCCGACCCAATGAAGCAGCGGTTGAGGGACTGCACCAGCTGGGCCTCGTTCGTCGAGGAGCTGGACATCGACGACGTTTTCCAGCCCGGTGGCTCGGTCGACCTCATGCGATCCGGCCGCCTCGACGCTGAATACGCCGCAAAGCTGGCGCTCCTGGACTGGAACGAGCTGTACACGAAGTTCGCCGGGCACCGCTTCTTCCGAACCCTCAAGTCCAGATGGACGGACTACTACGATTTCGTCCTGGTGGATTCGCGGACGGGCATGGGGGATGTGTCGGCCACCTGCACGCAGGTTCTCCCCGATGTCATGGTCGCCTGTTTCGGTATGAACGAGCAGGGCATCATCAACACCGCACGGGTCGCCGCCCAGGCCCGTGCGGCGGGCGCCCGTGAGCGGCGTGAACTGAGAATCCTGCCGTTGCCGTCACGGATCGAGACCTCCGCGCGGGCGGCGGCGGGAAAGGCAAAGGACCGCTACCAGCGGGTGTTCGAACTGCCGTGGGAGGAGTTCGAGGAGGTCTCCACGACGCTGCCGCGTCAGCCGTTGATAGGGCCCAGAATCCTGGGCGGCACGCAGAAGTACTGGGAGCAGGTGGCGTTGCCGCACACCCCGCGGTATGCGTTCCAGGAGGGTCCGCCGCACGGAATCGACCGGGATCGTCTGCAGCGGGCCTGCGAATTTCTCGCCCAGAACATCGGGCGGGATGACACAATCCGCCTGAACCCGCCGTCGCGGACGGCATGGGCGAAAATGGTGGCGGGCTTCGACCGTCCCGCGCGCAAGCTGCAGTACGACGAGTTCGTGATCAGCTACGCCGAAGGCGGCCGGGATCCGCTCTGGGCGGCCTGGGTGTACGAACAGCTGTGCCGGATCTCCGCGCGGGTACGGCAGCACAACGCGAGCCGGGACGGGACGGGCTTCCTCGACGACCGGCTCCGGGACGCCGGCGGCGATCCGGGCACGGACATCGACGGCGGGAAACTCTGTGTGCTGATCCTGCTCAGCCCCAGATACGTCGAATCCGACTTCGGCCGGGCCACCTGGCGGTGGGCCGCCAGCCGTTACACCAGGGCGGACCCGGCCGACCGTGGCTCCAGCCGATGGAGCCTCCTGCCCGTCCTCATCTCCTCCCACGCCCCGGAGACGGCACCGTTCGCCGAGATCCAACCGGTGAGCCTGGTCAAACTCGACGAGGAGACAGCCAGAACGACGCTGCTGGCGGAGCTGGCCGACACGTGGGACGAGCGTGAGTCCGCGGTCCTGACGCCTGTGGAGTTTCCCGGGAGCCCGGAGGATCTCGTCCGCCGTTACCAGGAGCGGGCTGACGAGCTCGAAAGGGCGAACGCCGTGACGGCGGAACGGGTGGCGACCCTGCGCCAGCTCGCCCAGGAGAAGCTGGAGCATCACGGTACGACCTCGACCTCCCAGGCCGTCCAGCATCTGAGGGAGGCGAACCGGCTCGCCCGCGACAGGCGGGACAGCCTCGTGGCCGCTCTCACCGGGTTCGAGCTCGCCTACGCCGAGTTTTCGGAAGAGCAACTACCACAGCGGCGGCGTACCGGCCGGCCCCGACAGACCGCCGTGCGCGCGGTCGAGGAGACCATGCGGCTGGTGGACTCCGACACCATCGCCGATCTCTCCGACGCCACCGACATCCGTGGCGCCATCGACCCCAACAGTTCCCGCGGCGGAATCCACGCCAGGAGCACCCTGACGTCGTCCAGGCTCTACCGCAATGATCTGCGTCCCCTTCGCCGGGCCATAGACGAGGTGGACCGGCTCGGGCTGATCGAACCCCTGTCCCCGGACGGGCAGCGGCTGCGGCTGGCGAAGGCGGTCGTGCTCCGTCTCCTCGACGACGTCCAGGAGGCACGGCCACTCCTGGTCGAGGTCCACCAGAACGCCGGCCGGGACCGCGCTCTCCGCGCCCGGTGCGACCTGGAGATCGGGATGGGGTCGTTCGCACGCGGCAGAACGTTCTGGGACGACGCGTACCGCAAACTGCTGCGGCTGGTCCAGCAGCCAGATGTCGAAGCCCGAATCAGGTTCCTGGCGCTTTCCACCCTAGGTGCGATGGCGAAGCCCGAAGAGGCCAAGGGGCATTTCGAGTGGGCGCTCGAGGCGGTGGCTGGGGAACGTCACCTCGCCGGACTCCGGATCGCCGCCCTCGTGAATCTCGGCCGGAACGCGGCTGCCCGCGGCCTGCATCCCACGGAGGAGGACGGACCGCTGAAGCACTTCGAGGAGGCGGTCGACGCGGCCAGGGGCGAGTGGCCACTGGTCTCGCTTCCGCTCGCCGAGGCATACTGGCAGACCAGCCGGCCGGTGAAATCACCTCATACATCGAAGGAAATTCTGGCCCGTCTGCTGCGAGCGATCTGGATCTACACTGTTCTCGGCCTGCAGGACGAGGTCCATGAATGCCGAAAGATCATCATGGGTCGCGCGGCGAAGGGCATGGGCTGGGATTCCTTCAGGGAAATAAACGACGGCGAACCGACCTCCACGTTCACCCCCGCGAAGATCAGCGACTTCGACGTGATCATGGCGATCCTCGACGTCCGAGTGCCCGACACCACCGCGCTCCGCTGACTCTCCGCCCCGAGCGGGCGCGGACCGGAACAGCGCATGGATATCAGGAGTATCTGCGATGGCGGGGCGCCGTCCGGTGCCCTGCTTGCCCACGTCATCGGCGCGGCCGGATATCCGCCGCCTGGTCAAGCACGAGGCCGTCCGGCTTGGCCCGGTCGGTGCCCGGGTCTGCTCGGTGTCGCCCGGCACCATCGACACCCCCATGGTGGACCGACGTCCTGATCGACGGCGGTGTGCACGCCTCGTTCGACAGCGGGTCGTTCCTGCTTTCCGGACAGTGACCGAGGCGACCGCGGAGCTGGAAGTGGAGCAGAATCACAACGCACCACGGAGGAGAGGACGGCGATGAAGGCGGTTCGGGGACATGAGGGACGCCCGGTGGTCATCGACGTCGCCGAGCCGCCCGGCTGGGACGAGGGCGAGCTGCTGAACATGGCCGTGGCCGGGATCTGCGCCTCGGACCTCAACTACCTGCGGCTCGGCACCCGGTTCATCCTCGGCCACGAGCTCGCCGGGCGGAAGGCGGACGGGACGCCCGTCCTGGTGGAGGGGCAGTTCGGGTGCGGGAGGTGCGACTTCTGCCGGGAGGGCCGGAACAACCTCTGCGACCAGTCCACCAGGAAGGCTCTCGGCATCATGCAGAACGGCGGCATGGTGGAGCAGTTCCGGGTGCCGACCCACAAGGTCCTCGAGATACCGGCCGGGCTTGACGTCTCGAACGCCTCGCTGGCCGAGCCCGCCGCGGTCGCCTGGCACGGCGCCCGCGTCGGCGGGACCGCGCCGGGCCGGACCGTCGCCGTCGTCGGCGGCGGTTCGATCGGCCAGCTGGCGGCCGTCGCGGCCCAGACCCAGGGCGCTGCCGAGGTCGTCATGGAAGCCCGCTACCCCCACCAGCACGCGATCCGCGAGCGGATGGGCGTCGGGGAGCCCAGGGCGGGCGAGCGCTACGACGTGGTGATCGAGGCCGCGGGGTCGCCCAGCTCCCTGCGGCGCAGCGTCGAGCTGGTGAAGCCAGGCGGCACCGTCTCGCTCCTGGGCGTCCACCAGGGCGGTATCGACGTGCCGTACTCGTCGTTGCTGACCAAGGAGGTCACGCTGGTCGCGTCGATGGGGTACTGCGGGCACGCCGGCCGGCGGGAGATGCTTCAGGCCGCCGAGATGCTCGCGGCGCGCCCCGAGATCCCGGACTCGCTCATCACCCATCGCTTCCCGCTCGAGGACGCGGCCGAGGCCTTCCGGGTGGCGGGCGACCGCGAGTCGGGCGCGGTCAAGGTCGTCGTCGAGGTTGGCTGAGCTGGTCCAGGCCGGCCGTGGTAGCGGCTGGGGCTCCGTCCACCACCGCTTCTACCGCGGAACCGTAAGGGCGGCATCCATGCATTGAATCCCTTGACATCGCCCGGCATGCCAAGCCTTTCGAACACCTTCTGAAATGCGTGAACGGATGAATCCGGCTGGCCGGCACCTGTTGGGCACCGGAGCCGGGCTCCAGCGTGCTGCCGGTCGTCGGGGGTGACGGGAGTGGCGACTGGCCGCGATGATAAGGAATTGGCGTCCTCCCAGGTAGGGACAGCTGTGGTCGCGTACGACCGGGGTGGCTGACTCGTGAGAAGTGCCGGCGGTCCGGCACACATAGTGCGCAACCGAGCACAACGGATCAACCAAATGAAAAAGCCTCTGCGAATCGGCAACCCTTCACAGCCGCGGAACGACTTTCCGGGGGGAGGGGTCCGATTCGACGGAGAGGTCACATGTCCTTGAAACGAGCAGTCCGGAGCGCGGCGCTGGTGGCGGTGGCCGCCGCCACGTTCGCCGGCTGCGTACCGGTCAGCCCGGGCGGCGGAGGCGGCGCCGTCCCGACCGCCTCGCCGTCCGTCCCCCCGACCGCACCCTCGTCGCCGTCCGGCACTCCGGCGGGCACTCCGACCGCTTCGCCGTCGGTCCGGCCGACCGTGCCGTCGTCGCCGACCGGCACCCCGGCGGGGACCCCGACGCCTTCGCCGACCACGTCCCCGTCCGGCCCGACGTCCGGTGACTGCGGGCGGACGTCGGGAGCCTCGCCGGCGACGAGGATCACCGAGGTCAGCCTGGGGTCGCCGGTGGTCAGCTTCGCGCCGCAGGGCGACACGGACCCGTTGCCGACCGCGATCGCCGCCGCGCCGGGCGGGGGATCCTGGCTGGCCTGGCTGGGCACCGACTCCAAGGTGCGCCTCGGCAAGCTGGACTGCGGTGACCAGCTGGTCGGTACTCCCACATCCCTCGACGCGGTCGACCTGCAGGACATCAAGGCCGATGCGGACGGTGTCGTGGTCCTGCTGACCCGTCCCGGCCCGCAGGGCAGCGGGACGCTGTGCGGCGGGACGTCCAGCCCGACCAGGACCATGTGGATGGTCCGCCTCGACAACACCGGCGGACAGCTGTGGGAGCGTCAGGTCACCAACCTGAGCAGCAGCCGCGGCGGCTACGACCCCGGGGCTCTGTTCGTCTGGTGGTACAACCACCACGGCACCCTGGCCTACGACGGCACCAACTACGCCGCCTACTTCGAGGCGGCGATCACCGTGGCCAACGGCGGCTGCGTCGACATCCACGAGGGCGACCGGATGCAGGTGGTCAACGCCGCCACCGGCGCGCTGGTCTCCGGGCACGACAGCTTCGACTGGGGCTGCAGCCACGCCTGGGACTCCCACATCATCTGGGACGCCCGCACCGGCCACTTCGCGATGGTCTGCGCCACGGACAACAACTGCCGCATCGCCCGCCCCGGCACCGGCCAGACCGTCGTGCCCGGGGTCTGTGACGGAACGCTGTTCGGCGGCGACATCGTGCTGGCCGGCACCCCGGGCTACTGGACCGCGTGGAGCAACGGCAACCAGGTACGGCTGGAGCACTTCTCCACGGGCGCGTCCGACCGGACGGTCCTCACCGCCGACCGGACCCAACACTCGCACCTGGTCGGCTACGGCACCGGCAGGATGCTCCTGACCTGGAAGTCCGGAACCTCGACCACCGCCCAGGTGTACGACACCACCAGTGGCGGCACCGTGGGCGGCCAGTTCACGATCGCCGTGCCGGACCACACCTACGTCGAGGCCAAGGCCTACCCCGACGGCAGCGTCGCCTTCCCCGCCGCCGGCACTTCCAGCACGTCCATCCGGGTCGTTCGGGTAATGCCGCTCACCTGACACCACAGGCGAGGGGCGGGCGGGCGCGGCGACCTCGTCGCGCCCGCCCTGCGCCTCGGGCGGATCCGGTCGGGTGGTGCCGCGGGCGATGCGGCCGGCCGGTGCCGGTGCCGGTGCGTGCACGGACACCTACCAGGAGGCGCAGTGTTCGTGGCAGAATGCCTACCGTGCACGGACAGGACGGTGCGGCACCCGTGACGCGCCGGCCGTCAGCGGCCGGCACCGGCGGCGGCGCACCTACCCCTGCCACGCCGGCCGCGGCCCGGCAGCCGCTTTCGCGGCGAGAGGTCGTCGAGCTGCACGGCCGTCTGGTCGCCGGGGATCCCACGGCGCTCGCCGTCGTCCACGAGCGGTACGCCCGCTATCTGCTTGCCGTCGCCACGCGGGTGACCGGTGACGCCGACGCGGCCCGGGACGTCCTCCAGGAGGTGCTGGTCGCGTTCTGGCAGCATCCGCTCCGGTTCGACCCGGACCGCGGGGAGCTGCGCACCTGGCTCGCGGTACTCGCCCATCGGCGCGCCGTCGACTGGGTCCGCCGGGAGATCGCCCGGCGCCCTACCGACCTGGTCGCGCGAGCCCTCGCCGAGCAGTCGGACGGCCCGGCGGCCGACCGCGACTTCCTCGCGCGGGAGGACGCCGACGCCGTGCGGGCCGCCGTCGCCGCATTACCCGTGAAGCTGCGCGAGGTGGTGGAGTTGGCCTACTACAGGGAGTTGACCTACCGTGAGGTGGCCATTCGGCTCGCCATCCCGGAGGGGACGGCGAAGTCGCGCATGCGAGCGGCCCTGTCAGCCCTCGCGCTGGCCCTCACCCGCCTGGGAGCCGCCCCGTGACGGTCGACCCGACGGCCGCGCCCACACCGGAACACTGTGTGACGGCGCTGCTGGACGCGTACGTGGTGGGTGAGTGCACGGCCGCCGAGGCGGACGCCATCGAGACCCATCTCGGCCGGTGCGTGAGCTGTTCCGTCGACGCGGCACAGCTCGCCCTCACCGTCGCGCCGCCGGCCTGGTCCGCCGCCGGGCCCCCTGACGCGCCAGCCGCCGACGTCGACATGGACCTCACGCCCGGCCGACCCGGGTCGCTCGACGCCGTCCTCGCCGCGGCGCTCGCCGCCCGGCCCGCCGCGCCCGGCACGGTCGTCGCGGGCCTGACGGCAGCGGCACAGGCCGGCCCCGCCCGGCCGCGCGGACCGCGGACCCCGACCCACGGGAGCCGGGCTGCCGCGCTCGACAGGCTGCTGGCCGAGCTCGCCCCGGAGCACTGGGGGCGCCCGGCCGCGGCCGGCTGGTCGGTGCGTGAGCTCGTGCTGCACCTGTACGCCGTCGACGGCCTGTTGCTGGCCGCCCTCGATGGCGCCGGCAGCGACACCGGCACCGGCAGCGACGCGCCCGGCGACCTGGGACGGCCGGACGAGGATCCGGTGGCGCGCACCGAGGCCGTCCTGGCGGCCACCCGGGAGTGGTCGGTCGAGCAGGTTCGGCTGCGCTGGTTCGAACGCGCGGGGTTGGTGTGCGCGGCCGTGGCCGACGCGACCCGGGCCTCGGGGCCGTCAGCCGTGACGGCGGGCGGCTGGACGACCACCCCGGCGGACCACCTGACCGCCCGGGCGTTCGAGACGTGGATCCACACCCGGGACATCGCCGCGGCCGCGGGTCTGGCCGTACCGGATCCGGGCGGGGACGAACTGCACACCATGGCTGATCTCGCGCTGCGCCTGCTGGCCGACCCGTGGACGGCGGTCGTGGAGACGGCCGGGCCGGCCGCGCTCACCGTGACGTTGACCGGGCCGGGCGGCGGTACCTGGTCGCTGGACCCCTCCGGTGTGCACGAGTGGGAGAACGGCGCCGGCCCGGTGGAACCTGGCCCCGCCGCGGATCTGGCGCGCACGACCGGCCCGGCGTCGGGCCCGCTGACCGCGGGGGCCGTGACCGTGGGTGCCGTGACCGTGGGTGCCGTGACCGCGGGGATCGTTCCGTTCTGTCTGCTGGCCGGCGATCGCGCGACGGTGGACGCGGTGGCCACGAGGATGGAGGGCGACGAGCGGCTCGCCGTCGAGCTCCTCGCTCTCGCTCCCAGCCTGGCCGGCCCCTGAAAGGGAGTCTTTCGGGCTGAGGCCGGAGCGAGACGGCGCGAACGCCATGCCCGCCGTAGGGCGAGCCCGCGGTCAGCGGAGATCCCGTACGCTCGCCTGCGCGCAGATCGCGACGACGTCGTCGAAGCATTCCAGCAGGGACGGCCGTTCCTCGGTGAGGTAGATGTGGGCGGCCGTGCTGAACCAGCCGAGCGCCATTTTTGTGAGAGCGCGGATTTCGAGTGTCGGGATGGTGCCGCCACATCTGCTCTCCAGGACCGCGGCCAGACTCGTCTCGAACGCCCTACTGCCCGTCGAGAACTGCTCCGCCGCGAGCTGTGGCTCTGTCGCGACCACGGAGCGGATCTGCTCGATCAGCCGCCGTTCGTAACCCTGCTCGGCGAGTTCCCGGAGCAGGAGGTGCAGGCTCGTCAGGGGCGCTTCATCGGCCGGTCTTTCGCGCAGGCGTTGGGTCGCGGTTTCGCGCCGCACGACGAGGTGGTCGAAGAGAACGGCCTCTTTCGTCGGGAAATGATGGAAGACGGTGCGGCGGCCGACGCGTGCTGCCGAAGCGATCTGGTCGATCGTCGTCTCTGTATATCCCTGTGCTTGGAACAGGCGGAGGGCCTCGTCGGCGATGCGCACGCGCTTCGCGTTCGGATCGCGCTCGCGGGTCGGTGTTTCCGGCACGCATCAGGATTCTAGCCCCTTGACCCGGCGGGTGATGGCGGTCGCCCTGCGACCGCGGACGCCCCGCCCTCGGGTGCCGCGGCGCCTGTCGACACCATCCACCTTGACCACCCCCGGCTGTTGCACTAGTGTCATAGCTGGAAAGTTCGCAGGTAGCAGGGCTGAACTACAAGATCGAACCAGGTCGGGGCTCGGGCGGAGGCGCGCGTCCTCCCTGCGGCGACACGGGCCGTGGCACGGCACGCAGACATGTGGAGCCAGTATGCGTCCAGACGGACAAGGTGATCCCGCCTTACCCCCGGATCACCACTGCTCTCAGGTTCATGGAAGGCCGCGGGTGATCCGGCGCGGGTCGGGCGGAGAACCCGGGCCACCTGGCGCGCTCGAGACCATCCGCCGGAAAACACCGAACACCGCCGGTGCGGGCCGACCGGCACGGAATCCAGACATTCTCGCGTGGTCGCGCGGACGGAGACCGGGACCGGCTCCAGGCCGCACCTGAATCGGCCCAGGCTCCACATCGGCCGCCTTGACCCCGGCCCCTTTTTGGGCTGCCCTCTCTCGGGCTGCCTTCTCTCGCTGCCGCCCGAATTTACCCATCCCGGCTTCAGCCCTGCCAAATTTCAGCTGCCTTCCGCCATCCGGCGACGGCAAGAGGGCGCGGGAAGGTGTCGCTTCCCGTTGCGCTCCCGGGTACTTGCGTCGCCCCGGTCCGGGGATTTCGAACTTCGGCCTCGACAGAGGAGCTCCAGTGATCATCATACCGTTCAACGGAAAGAGCCCGAAGGTGGCGGCGTCCGCGCTCGTCGCCGACAACGTCACCCTCATCGGCGACGTCGAGATCGGCGAGGAGTGCTCGATCTGGCCCGGTGTGGTCATCCGGTCGGACACCACCCCGATCAGGATCGGCAACAACGTCCACATCGAGGAGAACTCGGTGCTGCACACCAGCACGCACATCGAGGACAACGTGATGATCGGGCACAACTGCACGATCGAGGCCTTCGTCGGCCACGACTGCATGATCGGGAACACGGCGGCGCTGATGCCGCTGTCGCGGGTAGGCGCCCACTGTGCCATCGCCGCCGGGTCCGTCGTGCTGGAGCAGGTGGAGATCCCCGAGTACTGCTTCGCGGTGGGCGCGCCCGCGAAGGTTCACTCGAAGATCGACCCGGGCAACCCCAAGCACGCGATGCGGCTCGCCTCCACCTACCTGCCCACGATGCGCAAGATAGCCGACGAGTACCGCCGCCAGGGCATCTGGAGCCGGGCATGAGCAAGCCGGACGGGCCGCTGACAGGCATCCGCGTCATCGACTGGACGATCTGGCAGCACGGCCCGGTGGCCGGCGCCATGCTCGGCGACCTCGGCGCCGACGTCATCAAGATCGAGGAGCGGCTTGGCGGTGACTCGGGCCGGGCCCAGTACGCCTTCCCCGACACCGGCACCTCTCCGTACTTCGAGGTCAACAACCGCAACAAGCGCAGCCTCGCCGTCGACCTGAAACGACCCGAGGGGGTGGCGCTGGTACGCCAGCTGGTCGCCCGTTCCGACGTGTTCATCCAGAACTTCCGGCCCACCGTCGCGGAGAAGCTGGGGCTGGACTACGAGACGCTGCGCGCCGACAACCCGATGCTCGTCTACGGCGCCGGCAGCGCCTACGGGCCCAACGGCCCCGAGCGAACCGCCCGCGCCTACGACCTGCTCGGCCAGGCCCGCTCCGGTCTGATGCTCAGACCCGGCTCCGACCAGGTCAACGTCGCCGACAGCGGCCTCGCCGACCAGATGGGCGCCATCATGCTCGCCTACGGCGTGCTCGCCGCCCTCCTCGCGCGGGAGCGCCACGGGGTGGGCCAGCGGGTCGACACCTCCCTGTTCGGCAGCATGCTCGCCCTGCGCGGCCTGGCGCTCGCCCTCGAGCTCATGACCCAGGACGGACGGGTCGCCACCTCGACGTTCCGCAAGCACCTGGGCGACGAACCGCCGTCACGGGAGAACCCGGGCAACCCGCTGTGGAACTACTACCAGTGCGCGGACGGCAAGCTGATCGCGATGGCCATGGTCCAGTCCGACCCGCACTGGGCGACCCTCCTCCACGCGCTCGGCAACCCCGAGCCGCTCGCCGGTGACCCCAGGTTCACCGACCACATCAGCCGCTGCGAGAACGCCCGCGCCTGCGTCGCCCTCCTCGACGAGATCTTCGCAGCCGAACCCCGGGATGTCTGGCTGCGCCGGCTGCTCGCCACCGGCGACATGCCGATCACCGCGGTGAACACCACCGCCGACATCGTGAACGACCCGCAGGCGATCGCCAACAACTACATCACCTCGTTCGACCACCCCGTGCTGGGCGAGACCCGGGTCCCCGGTTTCCCGGTCGCCCTCTCCGAGACGCCGGCGCGCATCCAGCGCCAGGCGCCCGAGTTCGGCGAGCACACCGAGGAAATCCTGATCAACGTGCTCGGCCTGACCTGGGACGACATCTCCGACCTGCGCGATCAGGAAATCCTCTAGTGGCGGGCCCGGTGACGGAATTCAGGGCGGGTACCCGCCTGCACAGTGTCACCTGCACGACCGAGGTGATCGTGACCAAGGGAGGAAGTGGCGTTCTCACCTGCGGGGGGAAACCCATGACCGCAGAGGACGTCCACGCCAACGGCGCCCGGCCGGGCCAGCCGGAGGAGGATCGCACTCTTCTCGGTAAGCGGTACCGGTCCCCGGACGGCGCCTTTGAGGCCCTCTGCGTCCGACAGGGCACCGGGGCGCTGGAACTCGACGGCGTGCCCCTGGAACTGGTCAAACCCAGAACCCTTCCGGCGTCGGACTGACTGCGACCGGCAGGTGGCCGCCCGCTGGCTACCAGCCGGCCTTCCACCGGAACACCCCATGTCACTGCCGTCCGCCCGGACCCGCGCGCACCCAGGTCTTCTCGATTCCGCCCCTTTTCTTCTGTCTCGAACGTTGACAAGAGGTCCGTTGTGATCCCCAAAGTACGATTACTCGTCACCGCTGCCGTCTGTTGCGCGACGCTCGCCCTGGGCGCCTGCGGGGGAGGTGGCGACACCGCCCCGTCCTCGGGTGCCTCCAGCGAACCGGTCGCCGGTGGCGAGGGAAGAATCCTCACCCTCAGCGACCCGCGCAGCCTCGACCCGGCGGCCCTCGGCAACGCCTACGCGACCACCGGTGTCGTGGGCAACGCGCTGTACGGGACGCTGATGACCGACCCGGGCGGCAAAATACGGTACTCGATGGCCGAGTCGTTCCAGACCACCGACGCCGGGGCGACATTCGAGCTGAAACTGCGGTCGGGTCTGGTGTTCTCCGACGGGACCTCCCTGGACGCCGAAGCCGTGAAGTTCAACTGGGACAGGCTCAAGAACCCGGCGACGGCTGCCGTCTCCCGGTCGGAGGCGTCGATGATCGCCTCATCCGACGTGGTCGACGGCACCACCTTGAAGATCACCATGGCCACGCCGGTGCCGAAGTACGCCCAGGCCGTCCTCACCTCGTCCATGAACTGGATCGCCTCACCGGCGGCTCTGGAGAAGGGGCCGCAGGCCTTCGACGCGAACCCGATCGGCGCGGGACCGTTCACCCTGCGGAGCTGGACACGCCAGGCCGCCATGGAACTGGTCAAGAACCCCCGCTACTGGGACGCCCCCAAGCCCTACCTCGACCGTCTCACCCTCCGCGCGGCCCTCGACAGCAGCCAGCGCTTCAACACGGTGCTCACCGGGGGCGCGGACGCGGCCGTCGAGTCGAGCTGGGTCAACCTCGACAAGGCCGAGCAGGCCGGCCTGCCGACGAACCTCATACCGACCGGCGGCGGCATCTTCATGGCGCTGAACACACGCAGGGCACCCTTCGACGACATCCGCGCCCGCCAGGCCCTCGCCGCGGCAATCGACAGGGACGCACTCAACCAGACCGTCTACAACGGAACCGGCCATCCGGTCGACACCCTGTTCAGTAAGGAATCTCCCTACTACTCGGACACGCCGCTGGCGACAACCGACCGCGCACGGGCGCAACGGCTCCTCGACGAGCTGGCCGCCGACGGCAAACCGCTGTCCTTCGTCTTCTCCAGCGTCCCCACGACGGACGGCAAGGCGATCGCGGAGAACATCCAGGCCCAGCTCAGCAGCTTCAAGAACGTCACCGTCAAGATCAGGACCATCGAGGTCACGGAGCTGGCCGCGCTGCGCACCACCCACGACTTCGACGTGCTCGTCTCGTCGGCCTTCTTCCAGGACCCCGAACCGCGGCTGTGGACGACCTTCCACGGGAGCTCGGCGGCGAACCTGCCCGGCATCAACGACCCGGCACTCAACGAAAGCCTCGCGGCCGCGCGCACCGCGACTTCGGAGCCCGAGCGCGAATCCGCCTACGGGACACTGCAGGAACGACTGGCCGAGCTGACCCCGGTGGTCTTCCTCGCGCAGGCGGCACCCAGTGCCTTCTCGAGCAAGAACGTCGGCGGACTCGTTCAGTACGGCCTCGGCTCACTTCAGCCCGAGGAACTCTGGATCCAGCACTAACAGAGGCTCGCCTCAGCCGACAAGCATGCGCCTGAGGTCCGACTGCGTTCCGAGGCTCCGGCAGGGCGGTGCGACGGGCTTGACGATGAGCTCACCCGTCACACCGCCCTGATCGGTGTCGGTTGGGCCTCTGGGAGTGGATACGGGTGTAGGGCATCAGCCAGTAGGGTCGGGTCGTGACTGATCAGGAGCTGGATTGGCGGGGGCTGAACCGGTCTCACTGGGATGAGCGGGTCCCGATTCACCTGTCCGGCGAGTTTTATGACGTGGCGGGGTTCGTGCGCCATCCCGACGTGCTCCGCGCCTTCGAGGTAACTGAGGTCGGTGACGTATCGGGCAAGCGGTTGGTGCACCTGCAGTGTCATATTGGGTTGGACTCCCTGTCCTGGGCAGCGCGAGGGGCCAGCGTGGTGGGTCTGGACTTCTCTGTCCCAGCAGTCGAGGCAGCGCAGGCGATCGCCGCGGAGGTCAAGGCGGGCGCCCGGTTCGTTGCGGCCGACGTGTACGAGGCGGTGGAGGCACTGGGCGGTGAGACGTTCAATGTCGTCTATACCGGGCTCGGGGCGTTGTGTTGGTTGCCGGACTTGACCCGGTGGGCCCGGGTCGTGGAACGGCTGCTCGCCCCTGGCGGGTTCTTGTACCTCGTCGAGTTCCATCCGTTCGCCCACACCCTGGACGACGCCACGGGTCGGACGGTGGCCTTTGACTATTTTGACGAAGGTCCGCACGTATGGACCGACCCGGGTAGCTATGCCGATCCGGCTGCTGCCACGAGAAAAAACACCACCGTGCAGTATGAGCACCGGCTGGGCAGCGTGATCTCAGCAGTAGCTGGCGCCGGCCTGCGAATTGATTTCTTGCACGAGCATGACATGACGCTGTTCCGGCAGTTCGCTTCGCTGGTCCGTGGATCGGATGGCTTCCGGCTGCGGGAAGGGCTCCCGCGGGTGCCGCTCATGTACTCGCTTCGGGCCGCCAAACCGTGCCAGTAGGTCGTGTCGTAAGACGACGCAGCCTTCTGCCCGCCTGGTCGAGATGCCAGCCGTGGGCAGAGGCTGTCGGTCGGCGGTGCAGGTGCGGGACCGACGTGCGGACTTTGGCCGGGCAACCGGTGGGCAGGGTCAGGACAAGGCTGGCGTCGTCCGCTCCGGTGGTCACGTATCACGGCTGCGCAGCGCATGCCAGCCGCCGAAGACCGCAGCTGCCGTCCAGAAAGTCATGATTATCAGGCCCAGCCACGGGTTGTAGAAGACGTCGGGGTCCGACTGGAGGTTCATGATCGCGTACTGTCCGGCCCGGTCGGGTAGGAACTGGGTGATTTTCCAGAGGCTGGGAACCTCCATGCTCAACGGGGACAGCAGGAACAGGAACGGCAGGAACAGGCCCAACGTCGCGGCCAGGGAACGGGTCATCGCGGTGAGGCCCATGCACAGTAGGGTCAACAGCGGAAAGTAGAGGATCAGAGAAATCACGCCGCGCACCGCTCCGGGATCGCCGAGGGATACCCCGTGCTCGTCCAGCAGACCCTGGGTCAGGAAGAACGTCAGCGGTGCGGCGGGGAGAGCAACGGCCAGTGACAGGCCCGCAGTGGTCAGGAGCTTGCCCAGGTAGAAGCGGGTTCGCTGGGGAACGGCGGTGAGCGAGGTGCTAATGGTGCCCTTCTCGTACTCGCCCCCGAGGGACAGCATGGCGAAGAAAGCCAGCGCGATCTGGGCGAAGTTCAAGCTCCAGAAACCCACCGCCAGCGGATCGTAGTCCGCTTCGGCGGCCTCTGCGTCGCCGTAGGCCCCGCACGCGAGGGCACCGAAGCCGACGAGCATGACGGCGGCCAGTGCCAGCGACCAGACGAGGGATCGGAGGGACCTGATTTTGGTCCATTCCGAGTACAGCACCGGTTGCAAGGTCATGTCAGAGCGCCCTCCCGTCCGGCGGCGGCGAACTCGGTGGAGTGCGCGGTCATGCGCAGGAACGCCTCCTCCAGGGAGTCGCTGTGCAGCGCAAGCTCCTGAAGCGGCACGCCTTCGCGTGCGGCGACCGCGCCGATCTGGTCCGGCTGGGCGTCAGGTACCTCCCACGTTCCGCTGTTCGTCGGTGTCAGGGCGAACCCCTCGGCGGCCAGGGCCCTGCCCAGCTGTTCGGGTCTTGGTGTGCGCAGCCGTACCCGACCGCGGCCGTACCGGGCGCTGAACTCGGTCATGCTGACGTCGGCCAGCAGACGGCCCCTGCCGATCACGATCAGATGGTCGGCGGTCACCGCCATCTCGTTCATGAGATGACTGGAGGCCAGGACCACCCGCCCATCCTCGGCGAGCTCCTTGAGCAGGCTTCTGACCCACTGGATGCCTTCGGGGTCGAGGCCGTTGAGCGGCTCGTCCAGGATGACCACCCGAGGATCACCGAGCAGTGCGGCCGCGAGCCCGAGCCGCTGGCGCATCCCCAGGGAGAATCGGCCGATCCGACGTCTGGCCGCGGCGGCCAGGCCCACCCGGTCGAGCATCTCGTTCACCCGTGCGTCCGGGATCCTGTTGCTCCTGGCCAGGACCAGTAGCTGGTCACGAGCCCGCCGCCCTGGATGCACGGCGGACGGATCGAGGAGCGCACCGACGTGCCGCAACGGCTCCCGGATCTGCGCGTACGGCTGGCCGCTGATGAGCACCTCGCCGCCCGTCGGCCGGTCGAGCCCGAGCATCATCCGCATGGTGGTCGACTTGCCCGCCCCGTTGGGACCGAGGAAACCGGTCACGCGACCCGGTTCGACCCGAAAGCTGAGCCGGTCCACGGCGAGGGTCGGCCCGTAACGTTTGGTGAGATCCCGGACGTCGATGAGAGCCCGGGGCGGTCGTTCCTTCTTGGCCGTCATGGTCGTAGTAAGCGCCATGGCACGCTACGGGCGGATCCCCCGGCGGTCCTGACGTCGCTCCCTCTCATGGGGGAGGTGCTCGGGGGTGGCAGTGAGCATTATGGAGCAGTGCCGCTCTTTGTCGCTGCCCTGCTCCGGCCCGCTGTCTACACGCGTTGGCTGCATCTGGCCATGGGCGGGGTCTTCGCTGGCGCCTGTGTCATGGTGGTACCCGGTTTCGATGAATCCCTGCCACGCACCCTGCTTTTCTGCCTGATCTCCCCATTGCCGTTGCTGGCGCTCGCCGCGATCGCGCCCGGGACCCGCCACGCGGAGGGTGTCCAGGCGCGATGGCTCCTGAAACCGCGGGATGGCGCCGAGATCAGCCTCGCGCCCTCGCGTTCATTGAATGACCGGCGGCGGACCGGGCTTTGGCTGGTCTTCCGCGTCTGGCTCGGAGTTGCCGTCCTGGCACTGACGGCCAACGGGTTCACCCTCACCGTCCAGATCGGTTTTGCCCCTTTTCGGCAGGGGCCACTGCAGGTCGCCGGAATCCAGGTACTGGACAGCGATCGCCTTCTCCTGGGGCCACTCCTGGCGCCGCCCCTGATCCTTGCCCTGATGTGGACGATCGTCGCGGCTGGCGCGCTTCAGGTGCGAGCGGCCCGGGCCCTCCTCGGCCCGTCTCCGGCCGAGCGGCTGGCGGAGGTCGAGCACCGGGCTGAGCAGCTCCTGGAACGCAACCGACTCGCCGCGGAGCTGCACGACTCCATCGGCCATGCACTCACCCTGACCATCCTGCAGGCAGGCGCGGCAAGAGAGCTCGTGGCCACCGACCCCGCGTTTGTCCACCGTGCCCTGACAGTCATCGAGGAGACCGGGCGGCGCGCCATGGACGATCTCGAACGGACCCTGGGGCTCCTCCGCGACGCCCCGGTGGGACCGCGGGCCCGTCCCACGCTGGCCGAGCTCGACACCCTGCTGGACAGCGCACGGACCGCAGGAACCCCGATCCTCGCCGACGTCAGTCCACGGACCGACGACATCCCCGGGGTCGTGTCGCGGGAGGCCTACCGGATCCTGCAGGAGGCGGTGACCAACGCACTGCGGCATGCGCCGGGCCGCACGGTGGCGATCGACGTCGCTGTGGACGACGCCTGCCTGGAGCTGCGTGTCGTCAACCCGCTGCCCGCCAGGTCCGCCAGCCCACCGCGGCAGGACGGCAAAGGCCTGCGAGGAGCGAGGGAACGTGCCGTCCTCCTCGGCGGCGAGTTCAGCGCGAAGCCCCAGGACGACCACTGGATCGTCGAAGCCCGGCTTCCCCTCGGCATGGGATTCGGTGTTCAGGCCGTGCGTCGCGACCTGGTCGGTTCCAGTTACGACAGCGGCACCGTCACAGCGGACGGTCGGTCGTGACAGCGGACGGCCGCTGGGAGGATCCCGGTTGTGTCCGCGACACCCCGAACATGAAACGCGCCCAGGCTGGCCCGGTGCCGGTTTCAGTCCTCCTCGTCGACGACGAAGAACTGGTGCGTGTGGGGCTGCGGGTCATCCTGGAGTCAGGTGGCGAGATCGACGTTGTCGGAGAGGCCTCTGACGGCTCACAGGTCGTGCCACTGATCCGGAAGAATACCCCGGACGTCGTAATCATGGACATCCGGATGCCGAAGGTCGACGGGCTGGCGGCCATCCGGGAAATCCTCGCAGACGTTGCCGAGCCCCCGAAGATCCTCGTGCTCACCACCTTCGAGCTGGACGACTACGTCTACGAAGCGCTCCGCAGCGGGGCCAACGGGTTCCTGCTCAAACGAGCCCGGCCCGCGGAGATCGTTCAGGCCGTCCGCACGATTGTCTCCAGTGAGAGCCTGCTGTTTCCCGAAGCGATCCGGTACATGGCAGGCAAGCGACCGAACCGGGAGGCCCACGAGACGATGCGACGGGCCGTGCTCACTGACCGGGAGGCCGACGTACTCCGGCTGATCAGCGAGGGACTGTCCAACAACGAGATCGCCAACCGGCTGTACCTCGGTGCCCAGACCGTCAAGACCCACGTGAGCAGCGTGCTGGCCAAGCTCGGCGCACGTGACCGCACCCAGGCGGTCATCATCGCCTACGAGTCCGGCTTCGTGGAGGCCGGCAAGCCCTAGCGCGGCCGCCGCCAGCTACGGACGGTGATAGCGAAGAGAAGGGCGGTCCGATTGAGAGGACATCGTCTCCAACTGCAGTACAGGCGGTCTGGAAAGACCAGAGCCCCGCGCCGTGTGATCGGTTGCGGGGCTCCGACCTGTCTCAACCAGGCGTGCGCTCGGCACCGCACATCAGGCATCTCCAACCGCTGTGGCCGCGGTCGCTACGCACCGTGCCTACGTTCACGCTGCCTGTCGTTGCGTTATGGTGGGTTCGGTGACGACTGAGAGGGCAGAAGCCCTTCCTGTTCTCATATTCTCCCCACGATCGGCATCCTGAATCCGTACTCTCGTGGTGGCACCGTGAAAACCCACCGCTGGTCCGGATGCAGATGGCAGTCCCACAAGACTAGATCCGTACCATTGATGGTGCTGCCGCGGTTCGCCAGCCCCACACACCTGCGGGACGGATAGTTGCGAATCATGTAGGTGTTCTCGCCGAGAGGATAGAATTCCCACTGCTGGTCGGGGTCTCCGCTGCAGCGCTCCAGGACCAGCAGGGTGCCGTTGGTTGCGCTACCCTCGACCCCCAGCCCCATGCATTTGTCTCCTGCGGATGTGCTGATTACCAGACCAGTGGTATCGGCGCCGTGCCAGAGCTGGTCGAGATGGTAATGGCAGTCCCACAGGACGAGGTGAGTGCCCTCGGCGGTACTGCCCCGGTCGGCCAGTCCTACGCATTTCGCGTCGGCCGCGGAGCTATGTATCGCAGTGGAGTTCGCGCCTTCGGCGTATGCCGCAGACGGTGCGCCGAGTGCGGCCAGAACGAGCGTGAAGAGCAGGGAGAGCAGTGTTTTGATCCGGTGAGTGGTCACAAAAAACTCCAGTAAAGGTGGGTGACTCCACGATGATTGCCGAGTGCCGTGCCTTCAGCTGCGACCAGAAGTATCCGGATGGTGGTTGCAAGTGGGTTGTACAGCGGTAGCGGCATGGTTGCGGAGGTCCACAAGGTCGTGCGACTGGAGCTGGACACGGTGTACGTGATGGTGCCCCTGGAGGCAACCTATCGAGGACCCGACGAGGGCACGGCATGGGCGGAACTGGGATTCAAGTTCGTCGGTTCTAAGGGCAACATTTTCTACCTCAACGTCGACGACAACTGCGGGGCGCTCCCGCAACCGCTCATCGACGCCGGGAATGTGTACGCCGGTGCCTCGGTCCAGGGGAACGTATGCAAGTCAGTGCCGTCGGACCAGGTCGCGGGCGGCACGTGGATCGTGTTCACGGTCGACGATCCCGACGACTCGGAGACGTTCTTCAGGGTTTCCTGATACCTGCGGATTGCCTTTCGGGTGCCGCTGACGCGGACGGGCCGGGCAGTGGTCACGGGCCCGGCTACGGGTGGCGGCCGGTGGGCTCGCGAACCATCGCAATCCCGCGTCCGTGGACATCCATACTGTCCGCTGACCTGGTGCGCTCCGTCCATCGTCGTCCGTGGAGGTCCACGCTGGACCGCGCGCTCGGCTGTCACCCTGGTGGCCGCTGACACGTCTCGACCTGACGTGCACACGGCCATGACGACCCGCACGGCCCCGGTCGCTGTCCCCGGAACGGCGACCAGGCCGCACCTCTGCTGTGCCGACCAGACCGGCCCGCCCCGGCTCACACCGTCCTGGAACCGGCCGAGGAACCCGGCCCACGGGAACGGTCCTCGTCAAAGGACCTGATACGCCGGTTCCCCGGAAAAATTCGATCTCCGGGCAGGCCGCACAACCCGAGATCATGCGAAAATGTAATCGTTTAGCGGACCTGCCGGTCGGTGGCATGGGCTACGCCGCGTTGGGCACCTCGGTAAACTCGACCATCACACTCGTGGGCACGAAGTCAGTGTCGCCCAGGTACTCAATGAAAATAGCGGCTGGGCGGGGTGAGGTGAACGGAGCGGTGCCCGACCACGACGGGTCGATGGTGAGTGTCGCACGCCCGTTCGCGTCGAGGGTCGCCTCGAACGAGGGAAGACCGAAGTTCTCCCGGTTGCGCACCTTGCCGGTCGGAGTTCCAGAGGTACCGGGAACGGCCTTCACCTGGACATCGACGGTGTACGGCTCGGCGAAGACGACGGTCGAACCGGGGATCGACGCGATGATCTGCGCATTCGGTATGTTCGCCGCCATCGTGCGCCGGTCCGGCTGGTAGTTCTCGTCGCCACTGTAGTCAAGTGTCAGGGTGTGGTAGCCGGGGGCGAGATTTATGTCGAGGCGCCCCATCGAATACGGATCCATGTCTTTGTGCTCGATGGTCACCTCACCGAGGAGGGTGTTTCCCTCGTACACTTTGATGGTGCCGGTCGGCCAGAGAGTGGAAACGTCGCCTACAACGACCACGCCGACATCGATCCCGCCTGTGCGCACGTTGCCTCTGGCCTGCACGGCCTTCCGCTCGTCGTCCGCGGATGGCGACTGGCTCGGCTGACTCGGAGTCGGCGCCGGCGTGGTCGGCGCCGGAGTCGGTGCCGGGCTGGTAGCGGTCGGCGTCGCACCGCCCGTCGAGTCGGGTGTGGAGGTGGTCGTCGAGGTGGGGGAAGGCGTGGCGGTGGCCGCCGGCCCACCGCCACCCGGGCCGGAAGCTACCGGTTGACACCCCGCGACGAGAAAGCCGCAGGTCACTGTCGCGGCGAGGACGAGTGAAGCGGGTCCGCCGGTACTCCCACGGGTGAGTCGCCGAAAGCCCATGCATACCTCCAGGGTCAGTGGGAGATGCGCGGCGGGCGATCAGTGTGCGGCCCGCATGCCAGGCACATCCCAGGGTGGAAAACGTCTCCAACCAGTACGAGACGCACAGGCTATCGATCGCTCAGTAACTACGAGAAGCGAGGTGGGTCGCATTGTGTCGTCGTAGTCGGATGGAAAAAGTCGTCGGTCCAGTGAGCAGGCGTCCTATCGCCAGACCGTGCGCAGCATGGACGGGATTCTGACCCGGCTACACGCTCCGCCGATATCACGAATGGCGACGGCAAGCAGGACTGGTGACCACAGTCGTCCGAGCGGTCGACGACCTCCTAGACCATGTCAGAGCGGCTCGGGTGTGGTGCATCCGTGGAGATGAGTGACGATGACATCGCCCGTGTGGGGCCGTGTCTCGCTGTTGTCGTCGATCGAGGTGCAGACGTAGCGCGTGCGGTCTGGGGCGCCGACGCCGCGGAAGCGGTCCTGGCTCGTGTCTTCGGTGATCGTGATGGCGCCGCTCGTGTCGCTGCTGAGGGAGTAGACGATCGGGTCGCCCTCGGTGGTGGTCGCGGTGCTCGTCAGCGTCGCGGCCCGACCAGCCGCGACCGCCTCGACGAAACACCGCCGGGCGTCTCCGGCTGCCAGGTTCCTGGGATCGATCCGCTCGCTGCCACAATTCAACGCGTCCATTGCCGTGAACGACTGCTTGCCGGCGACCGGCGGTGCCGGCTGTGGGTTGTCACCACAGGCGGTCAACGTCAGCCAGCCGGTTAGAGCCGCGGCAAGCAGGAAGAATCGGGCGGGATGTGGGGGTGCCATGACGCGTTGGACGCGAGGTCTCCCGATCTGGTTCCCGTCACCGCCCCCAGGTACGACCGGTAGACAGTTCCGCTGATAGACGTGCTGTCCGCTCCGGCGTGGCCCGGCGTCGACCTGAGCGAGATCCGCGTGCTGTTGAGGAACCGCGCGTCCCGGCCATACCGGGCCCATGACAGCTCGTTCGGAGATGTCCCCTCCGTCTGCGATGCGAACGGCGTGCAGAACACCGCGGTTGGCTTCGCGGCGGCAGGACGGCCGACCTGCGTCAGTGGACGCCACTGCCCGCCCGGTCCGCTCTCTGCTTCCCTGGATGATCCCCTTCCCGGGGTGTTCCTGTCCTCGCCCGCCGCCCAAGGCACAGCATGGGTAGCCTGCGCGCTCCGCGCTGAGCCGGGCTCCGATGGAGCGCCTGCTGGCGCGGGACTTCGACGACCATGACGCCTTCCTCCCGGATGGAACGTCTCTGCGGCGCACGTCCTGCGCGTCGCGGCCCTGTCTGCCTAGCATGAGGTGAGGCAGGTGGCGGAGGCGTGATGAGCAGGGCTGGGCGGCGCCGGGCTGCCTACAGGGCGCGGGACTTTCGCCGGAATCTGTTTCGCGGGGTCCTGCTCCTACTGCTGGGTATGGCTCTGACAACGGGCTTCGCGGCATGCTGGTGGTCCACGGCCTCCACTCCGGCGGGCTGGCGTCGCGCGACCGGCACCGTGATGTCAGTGGAGTACGGCGCGAGAGGCGCCGTGCATGTCACCGTGCGTTTCAGCGACGGCCACGCGCAGTTCCTTTTCCGTCAGGACAGCCCGATGTGGAGCCGGGAGGCCCCAACAGATCCGAAGATCGGTGAACAGATTCCCATCATTTACGACACCGGTCGTCCGGCCGATGCTCGGGTGGCGGGCTGGGGCAACGCGGCGGCCGAATTCTTCGGACTACCTTCTCCCATCGTGGCCTGCTACGGCGTCGTCCGCATCGTCTTCGCCCTGTACGATCGCGCCCGGCGCCATTCCCCACCGGATCAGCAAGCACCCCGCGTCACACCGAGGCCCAAAGGCACGCAAACCTCGGCGGGGTCAAATAGTCGTAGCGACGCCTCGATAGAATGATCGTCTTGGCGTCGAGGACTGGATGGGCCGGCGGGAGTGTTTGAGGTCGAGGAACGCGAACTCATTTCCCGGCAGCTGAGCAAAGATCTTTCCGCGCGGTTAATCGCGAAGGCACTCGGCCGGCGACACGCTGAAACGCACCCACGACTACGGCCGCCGACAGTCTCGACGTGGATCGCTAGATCATCGATGTACGTACACCACGTCAGTGGACGCCACTAACTGCAGTACAGCCGCCCACCTGCCAGCGGTCACGGACTGTTCCGTATGCGCTGGTCAGCGGCTGTCAACATGCACGGTCAGACGGCGCCGTGGTCCAGGGTCAGCCATCGTTCGTCTTCGTATGCCCGTCCGTGGCAGAGCATCGTCGTCCCGGTCGAGCCCGAGCCGGTCAAGGGTGTCGAACCACCGGTCCCGGGCGGAGTCCGGGAGCTGCGTGCCGCACCAGGGGCAGTAGGCGATGGCTATCCAGGAGGAGCCGCCGTCATGAATCCAGATCCCGTACTCCTGAAACTTGGGTGCGAAGCCGACGAGTGCGTCCGGGCAGTCCTCCGGATCGGGATGGCCATCTTCACAGACGAAGGTGACCTGGTCGTGCATGGCGGCGCAGCAGTGCGGCCCGCTCAGCCCGATCGGTGTTCCAGTCATCGCAACCAACCCATGTCTAGGGATCGCAAAGTGGGCGACCCGCGGATTAAGAGATCTGTGAGTGTCGAGTCGGTGCTCCTGGACGAGGACCGCCAGGCTGGGGCCTGTGACTCGACGTGACTCATAAGAGATCCGGCCGCGTTCGCGTGCCCTCCCGATGACCCGTCCGTCGCTGTCACGGGCACCGGCCTGGTCCACCTGCTGGCCTGATCAGAAGCCTGTCCGCCGTGGGCGTGACTCCTCACAGATGTGCCGTCGGTGACTCCCATCCAGGCCGGTGTCGTTGGTGACCGCACTCGGGAAGGGAGCACGACCAGTGCCCATGCTGGCAGAGATCGTCGACGCCGTGGTGGGTGTCGACACGCACCGGGACAGTCATCAGGCCGAGATCGCACTCCCGAGTGGTGTGGCGATCGCGACCTGCTCGGTGCGCAACGACAGCGCGGGTTTCACCGAGCTGCTCGCCTGGATCGGTGAACACGCCCCGGGTCCGAGGGCGGCAGTCTCGATAGAGGGCACGCGCAGCTATGGCGTCGGTCTAGCCCGCGCGATCACGGCGGCGGGGCTGCCTGTCATCGAGTGCGAGCAGCCGGCTCGGACATCCCGCCGGGGTCGAGGAAAGACCGATCAGATCGACGCTCACCTCGCGGTTCTGGCCGCGCTGCGCCTGGATGCCGACCGCCTCCCGCAACCCCGCGCGGACGGGGATCGGGAGGCGTTGCGGATCCTGCTCGGGACCCGTCGGGAGCTGACCGCTGCCAGCACCGCCCAGGCCAACCGGCTCCGCGCGCTCCTGCTCGACGGAGACGACGCGGACCGCGCCATCGCCCGCGGCCCGCTCGGCGACACCGTCCTGTCCTCACTCGTGCGTCGTCGCCCACCCCGCGATGCCGCCCGCCACGTGATGGTGCGCCATCGCGAGATCCGCCGCCTCGCCGAGGCGCTGCGTGCCGCCGCTCGCGCGTTGAAGACCAACGCCGCCGACCTCGCCGAGATCGTCCGTGACCCTTGTCCCTGGTCTACTCGACCGGTTCGGTGTCGGCCCGGTCAGCGCCGCGCAGGTGGTCGTGAGCTACTCCCACCCCGGCCGCTGCCGTAACGACGCGGCCTTCGCCGCCCTCGCTGGCACAAGCCCCCTTGAAGCCAGCAGCGGCCGAACGATCCGTCACCGGCTCAACCGAGGGGGCGATCGTGCGCTCAACCGCGCCATCCACACGATCACCGTCATCCGGATGCGGTCCTGTCCCACCACGAAGGCCTACGTCACCCGCTGAAGCGCCGAGGGTAAGAACCGCGCCGAGATCCGCCGCTGCCTCAAACGCTACATCGCCCGCGCGCTCTTCCGAACACTCACCGCAACCATGACCGGCACCGCCGACCACGAGTAACCCGCCAACCCATGACCCAGGAACACAGCGATGCCACTTGACGAAACATAGAAGCGTCATCGGTGGTTCGTCCGCCGACGCCGCTCACGGGCTCGACCTCGTCCGCCGAGTCCGTGACCGTCCGCCGCTGTTCGCGGGCTTGGCTGCCACTCTGGCTGCCGTGCACTGCGGCCTGCTCTCCGTGGCGAATGGCGGAAGTGCACCAAACAAGGACGCTCGGGTGCCTTGGCGACATCGGCTACGGCAGCAATGTCTCCGCCTGGGGGTCATAGCAGACCAGACGCATCGATGCCGCGAGTTCGGCTGCGTAGGCGGACACCTCATCGGCCATGCTCCACACGACGCAAAGGTAGAGGAACGGCCCAGAGGGGCCGGGCGTGACCGACCACGGAGCGGTGTAGTCATCCGGCCACCGGCGCGCCAGAGCCTCGCAGTAGGCGGCGATGCGGTCCGTCGCGGGCGTTTCCGGCTCCTCGTCGTCGTAGCGACGGAGTATCTCCTCGAAGGCAGACCCAGCGGCCAGGTCGTCTGCTGGTCGCTCGCCTTCCCAGATCGCAAGGTCGAAACTCACGGGGGCAGTCTGCCACCTGGGTGCGACAGGTCGGATCAAGGGTGGCGTTGCCCTCTGTGAGTATCTGATCCGTAGCCCTCGGCGCGCCGTCCACCAACGGCTACTGACGTCCGTAAGTCCAGGTCTCGGGCCCGGCGATGTCCACCGACGTCCACGGGCGTCCGTCCCGGCTGCAGTACAACTGCAGTACGGCGACCCGGCCGGCTGTAGTTACAGAGCGTTCGTCCGCCCCCTACCTGTCGCGGCTTGATGGGCCATCATCGCGGTTATGTCCCGCGTGCGACGATCACCTGGCAGCCGGACCGCCCTCGACGTTCTCCGCGGGTTGTTGAGACCAACTGATCCGGATGCCGTCACCAAGGTCGTGGCCGAGATGGACGCGGGTCGACTCATCGGACAGCCCGTGGCCGTCACATGTTTCCTACACGGCGCCGCAGGCGCCTTCCCTCGTCGTTGGCGTTACGGGGTTTTGACTCTCGACGGTCGTACGTTGACGTGGCAACCTTTCCTTTGGCGTCGGAACCGAGTCACACGTTTGCCGTCTCGGCTTGACGTGGAGCAGGTGCGCGAAGTCCGGGGTGCCGAGCGGTTCAAGATCAAGGCTGACTTGTTCAGGATCGTGGTCTGCCAAGCGACGTCAGGCCGTGTGGAGCTTGGCGTACCACTCGTCCGACGCGCGATTCAACGCGACCAGGAAGCATCTCGCAAACGGCGCCCAGGCCGGCGGACCAGACCGGAAAGGGCCGCACCGCCGAAGAATCAGAGACCAACCCGACCGGCACACCCGACTGGCGGCGTGTCCTACGGGCGCCAGGCGGTCGAGCGCAGCCACGCCGCCAGCGTCATGACCTTCGGGTGCAGGGCGCGCAGGGCCGGCAGGTCGGGGCGTTCCATCGCGCCGGAATCGAACCAGGCGAACATCTTCGCGACCTCCTCGTCGAAGGCACGCAGCTGCTCGAGCGGGGTCTGGTGGAAACGCGCCGGAATCCCGGCTGCTTCGCCGAACCGTTCGGCCATTCCCGTGGCGGAGAGGTGGTCGCCTGCGATCACGAGGGTCTGACCGATAAACGTCTCGGGGCGGTCGAACGCCAAGGCCGCAAACTCGCCGATATCGGGGATCGAGATCAGCGGCAGCTGGCTGGTCGGGCGCAGGGCCAGGGCGACGGTCAGCCCGCCGTCGGCCAGGACGGGTCGGGTGACGGTCGTGAAGTTCTCCATGAAGAACACCGGCCGAAGCACGGTGGCCGGCAGGCCAAGACCCTGGATATGCGCTTCGATGCGCCCCTTGCTCTCCAGGTGGGGAATGCCGGTGTTCTGGCCGGCGCCGGCGACCGAGCTGTACACGAAGTGCGCGACGCCGGCTTCCGCCGCGAGGTCGGCGACGGCCTTTCCGCGCCGTACCTCGGCCTCGACGTCCTCCAAGCTCACGGTGCCCGAGGTCACGCTGGTCAGCATCAGGAAGACACCGCCGACGCCGTCCATGGCCGCACGCATCGATGCCAGGTCGTCCAGATCGCCGGTGACGAGCCGCGCCCCCGCCGCGCGTAGTTCCCGCGCGCCGGGCCGGTCGGGGTCACGTACCAGCGTGTGCACCGTCCGCCCGCGCCCCAGCAGCGCCCGGACCACCGCGCCGCCCTGCTGGCCGGTCGCGCCGATGATAAGAACCGATTCTTTGTGATCATCCATGGGGCGTCACGCTAGCCCCGGTCACGACCGACAACCTGGTGGCAATGCTGCTACCCAGGTCTCCTGGACAGTGAGGAAACGAGGATCTATGGACCGCGCCGAACTGGCCAGCTTCCTGCGCGCGCGGCGGGCGAGCCTGCGGCCTGCGGACGTCGGCCTGCCGGACGGCATCGGCCACCGCCGGACACCCGGCCTGCGCCGCGAAGAGGTCGCCGAGCTGGCCGGGCTCTCGATCACCTGGTACACGTGGCTGGAGCAGGGCCGCCCGATCGCGGCCTCCGCACAGGTCGTGGACGCGCTGGCCCGCGCGCTGCGACTCGATACCGACCAGCACAGGCACCTGCGCATCCTGGCCAGCCTGCCCGTGCCGCCGGCACAAACCGTCCCCGATGACGTCGAGCCCCGGGTGCAGCGCCTCGTCGACGCGACCGCGCCGAACCCGTCCGTCATGTTCGACCAGCATTTCGACTTCATCGCCTGGAACGCGCCCTACGTTCGGATTAGGCATGATCCCGCCGCGTTACCGGACGACCGGCGCAATTTGCTGTGGATGATGTTCACCGATGAGGAGAACCGCGCCCGGATGCCGTTCTGGGAAGCGGCCGCGCGCGCCCTGCTGAGTCAGTTCCGCGCGGCCGTGGGGCAGCGCCCGGACGACCCCCGGTTCGTGGAGCTGGTCCGCGCGCTGACCGAGGAAAGTCCCGAATTCGGCCAGTGGTGGAGCGGCTATCCGATCCGCGACTTCAGGCCAGCGACCATTTCGGTCGACCACCCCGCTGCCGGTCGGATCGCCCTGGACGTCTACCAGTTGCGGCCGGTCGAATACCCGGACCTCCTGCTGGTCATGCAGGTTCCGGCAACGCCCGAGGACCTGCGGCGCGCCGCCTCGTTGGCCGGTGCCTGACGAGGATTAGCCGGCCAGGTCATCCAGTGTAGTAGCGGTCCGCGACGTCGAGGACGCCGTCGAGCATCGCCAAGCCGTGGCGCAGGTGTCGTACCTCGCTGATCGTGGCGCGAACATGGGCTGATCTTCCCGAGCACCGTCGGTAACACGATGCTGTCGACGACTATGGATATCTACGTGGACATGATCGACACCGTGCACCGGGATGCCGCGTCCAAGTTCGACGGCTGGTTCCCCACGGAGGATGACGGTACGACCGGCGCTGAGGAAGCCTGACAGGCTCTTGGCTGTCAGAAAGAACAGAGCCCCGCGCCATGTTATCGGCTGCGGGGCTCTGACCTGTCTCAACCAGACGTGCGCTCGGAGGGACTCGAACCCCCAACCTCTTGATCCGTAGTCAAGTGCTCTATCCGTTGAGCTACGAGCGCCTGCCGGTCACTCTCGCGGCCGGCTTCGCCAGCTTACAGCACCCGGAGGGCGGCCTTCGAACCCCCTCCCCTCCAACCGCGCCCCGGGTCGGGGCGCCCAGGGCACGCTCCGCGCGGGGGCGCCTTTCGCCCGGGATGGCCCGTCAGCGTGCTCGGACGGGGGTCGGCTGCGGTAGGCGGTGCAGCTCGACATCGAGCAGTGTCCGGTCCTCGATCGTCGCTGTCAGGTAGGTCGGATGGGGCTGGTGCCGGCGGTCCGTGGGTGAGCCGGGGTTCAGCAGCCGCAGCGGGCGGCCGTCCTGCGGTCGGATCGTCGTCGTGTCCCACGGGATGTGGGAGTGGCCGAAGACGATGACGTCGGCTTCCGGGTAGGCGGCGGCCAGGCGGCGATCCCGGGCGGCGGCGGCCCCGGTCTCGTGGACGATCACGAAGCGCAGGCCGTCCAATGTCACTCGGGCGATCTCGGGCAGGATGGCGCGGATCTCGGGTCCGTCGTTGTTGCCGAAGCACGCGATGAGGCGCCGTGATCGTTCCGTGAGCTGGCGCAGCAGCTCGGGGCCGACCCAGTCGCCCGCGTGGAGGACGGCGTCGGCTTCGTCGACCGCGGCCCACACCCGTGACGGCAGATCGCGGGCCCGCGCCGGGACGTGAGTGTCGGCCAGGACGACGAGACGCATTGGTCCAGTGTCCGTGATTTTCGGTGTTCTGAGCGTGCGCCCGGGGGTAGCGTGCAGCGGCCGGCCGCCTGGCCGGGCGGCGTCGGGGCGAGCGGGCGGGCCGGGGTGGTCGCGAGCTGACGGGCCGATTCCGAGCCGGTAGGCGGATGTCGACTCGGCGGATGGGTGCCGAGCCGGTGGCCGACGGGAGCGGATGGGCGGCGGTCGACATGGCATGGACCGCCGCGCAGTGGCGGCGACTGCGACGGGCTCGTGTGGCCACCATGGTGGTCTTTTTCTTCCTGGCGCTGTTGCTCGCCGCGTGGGCTCCGCGGATCCCACAGGTCAAGGATGCGCTCGCGCTCGGCGACGGCGAGCTCGGGCTCGCGCTGCTCGGCGCGCCGGTCGGTGCGATCGTGACGCTGTGGGGCGCCGGTGTTCTGGTGAGCCGGCTGGGCAGCGTGCCGGTGATCCGGTTCTCGCTGGTCGCGTACGCGACCCTCGGGCTGGTGATCATTGCCGCGACCGGCCCGCTGTCGCTGTTCGCCGCGCTCGCGCTGCTGAGCGGTGCGAGCTGTGCCCTGGACCTCTCCGCCAATGCCCAGGCCGCGGCCGTCGAACACCGCTTCGGACGTCGGATCATGATGATGGTCCATGCCGCCTGGACGGCCGGTGCGCTCGTGGGCGCGGGCCTGGGCGCCGCCGCGGCGGCGATCGAGCTACCGCTGAGCATCCAGTTCTCGGTGCTCGGCGCGCTTACCGTGGCCGGAGCGTTACCTCTCACCGGATGGATGCTTCGCGGGGACGGTAGTCGGGAGTCCGCGTCCACCGGCTTCGTCGTATCCGACGCCGCCGCCGATGCGGTCGATGGCGCCGACGGGGAGGTCGAGACCGGCGACAGCGCGGTCGGAGCCAGGGACGGTGTGGTCGAGGCCGGCGCCGAGACCCACGCGTGGCCGGCCACGTCGATGCTCCCACCGCCCCCGGCAACTGGGCTGTCCCCAGCGTCTGCGGCGCCTGCGCCGCCTCCAGTGCCCGCGGCGAGGCCGGTGACTGCTGTGACTCCGCGGGCGCTGCTGCCCTTCGTCCCGCTCAGCGTGATCGCGTTTGCCAGTTTCCTCGGGGAGGGCGCGGCGGCGGACTGGAGCGCCGTCTATCTGACGGATGTCACCGGGGCGTCGGCCGGCGTCGCCGGGATCGGGTACGTGGCCTTCATGGCCTGCATGCTGGTGGTGCGCCTGGTCGGCGATCGTGCGGTGGAGACCTTCGGGATCCGGCGTGTGGTCCGTCCGCTGGCTCTTACCGCCGCGGTGATGTTCGCCGTCGCACTCGCGTCCGGAGCGACGCGGACGGGAACCGCGCTGGGGATCGTCGGGTTCGCGGTGCTCGGCGCCGGGTTGGCGTGTGTCATCCCGGCGGCCTTCTCCGCCGCGGCCCGCGCCGCGAACCTGGTGGGGCTGCCGGCCGGGGCGGTGATCGCCGTGGTCAGCTCGGTCGGCTACGCGGGATGGCTGACGGGGCCGCCGTTGATCGGAGGCCTGGCCGAACTCGTCGGACTGCGCGGGGCCCTGTGGAGCGTGGTCGCGTTCACCTGCGCGATCGCGCTGTTCGCCGGGACGCTGGCCGGTCCCGCGCGGTCGTCGTGGACCTCCGGGGAACGAGGAGCATCAGCCCCGCCGAGGCGGCCTGTTCCACCGAGACCACAGGACTCGGCGGACATGTCGTGACCGCGGGTCATCCGGCAGGCGCTGCCCGTCCGGTCGGTCCTGCGCGTCCGGCGGTACGCGCCGAGGCCGATTGGCGGCGGCGGGGGATTCCGGTCAGTGGTGGCGGCGGCGAAAGCCCGGCAGGAGTTGCTGGACGAGCGCGTCCGTCTCCGGTTCCGCCGCGCCGCCGCGCCGGGTCGACTGCGCCGACACGGTCCGGTACAGCTCGCCGGCGACGGCTTCGAGGGTCCGGCGGTCACCCCGGGCGGCCACGGTGCGCAGCAGGTCACGCCACAGCGTTTCCGCGGTCGGCGCGGCGCGCAGGCCGGTCCGGCACGCCGCCATCGCGGTGACGGTGTCGCCGGCTTCCAGGGTCAGCATGGCGAGGCGGTGCGCGGCGTCGATGACGGCGGAGCGCATCGTGCTCTCGACGGGTGTCGACCGGGCCCACCCATACCTGCCTTCGGGCAGGCCGGACCACAGCGGCCCGCTGACCAGGTTCAGCGCCGCCCGCAGGTCGGATTCGGGATCGCTCGCATCGTCGGGCCGCGCCGCACGATGGGTGTAGGCGACGAAGAGCTCCCAGTCGCAGCGGACGTCCGTGCTGAGGACCCAGCGCCCGTCCGAGGTGGGCTGCAACCGGGGCCGCCCGCCGGCGTCGACGCCCAGCCAGGTGCGGGCCGCGATGAGCCCGGCCAGCACGCCGGTGCCTGATCCCCCCGGCGACCGCGGATCGGGGACCGAGCCGAGGGGGAGGTCGAGCAGGTCGCTGACGTCCTCGGGGTACGCGCCGTCGCGGTGCAGCGCGAGGAAGACGACGATCTCGGTGAGCAGGTCGATCTGGTTCCGGTCGGGTCGGCCGGGGGCGTCGACCGACGGGGTGCCGAGCACGTGCACCTCGGCTTCGGTGGCGCCGGCCGGGTCCGGGTCCAGGCGAGGAAGGGTCTCGAGCGGGCCGTTCCCGTGGAGGGGCGCCGGCGGGGCGTCGGCCTCCTGGTGCGAAGCCGCCGGATAGCCCTGCTCTGACGAGTGGGGTTCCGGATATGACGGGTGAGAGCCGGGCGGATACGACTCCTGCGAGGACGGCGCCTGCGGGTACGGCTGCGCCGGGTGCGCCGGCGGTTGGGCTTGATACGGTTCGCGCTCGTTGGGCGGGGGTGGCGGGTAGGGCCGGTCCCATCCGACGTCGCCGACGTCGCCGACGTCGCCGCTGGTGGCGCCGGTGGCGGCTGCCGGGACGCCTGGGTGCTCTTGCCATTGCCGCGTGGCGGGTTCGTCCCGGTGCGCGGGCTGCAGCGGGTCGGGGCTGTGCTGCTGTGCCTCGTCGTGCCTGTGCGCCGGCCGGACCAGCAGCGTGCGGGGGACTCGCGGCACGTCCGTCGGCTGTATGGCCGGTCGATCGGATTCGACCAGGTAGGGCGGGGGAGCGTCGGACGGCTGGTGCTGCCCCGCGCGGCCCGGCACGTCCGGCGTGGCGGCCTGCGGCCGGGAGCCCGGCGGCGCGGCGACCGTCGGCGGGGCGGCTGGTGGGACTGGCGGCGGAGTGACCGTCGGCGGGGGGACCTGAGGCGGGCTGCTCGGGGGCAGCCCGGACGGCCCGTCGACCGGCATCCGGATGACGGAGGGCCCGGTCTGCGGGACGGGTAGCCAGGGCACGGCTCCGGGGATCGAACCCGAGCCCCGGGGCGGACGGGTACCCTCCGGGCCGTCCGGGGCCGGAGGACGGTGCTCCTCGGGGTAGGGCGGCGGGTAGTGGCCCGCCGGCGCGGTCGGCTCCGGTGCGTGTCCGTCGGGCCCGTCCGCCGCGTACTCCGCCGCGTACTCCGCCGAGTAGTCGTCCGCGTAGTCCGCCGGATGGCCGGCTGGACGGTCCACCGGGTGGAGGGAACCGCCCGCGATCGGGTAGGGCCCGGTTCGGTAAGGGTCATCGTCCGCAGCCCCGGCTGGCGGGTAGCCGCCCGTGGCCTGGCCGCCCGGGCTGCCGTCCCACTCCTCGCTGCCGTACCGGTCCGTGCCGTCGGGCCAGCTCTCGCTGCCGTACTGGTCCTCGCCGTCGTCCTGGTGTCCGCCGCGGTACTGGTTATCGTCGCCGTGCTGGTCTCCGCCGTTGTACCGGTGCTCGGCGTTGTACCGATGCTCGCTGTCGCCCCGGACCTCGTCGTCCTCCCGGGCCTCGCTGTCGTCCCAGGCGCCGCTTCGCTCGGAGGGCCGGCCGGTGGGGACGGGAGCGTCCGCACCCGTGGTCAGCAGGCGCCGGCTGGCCCAGGACGGGCGCGGAGCCTCCGCCGGGCGCGCGCCGGTCGCGATGCGGAACATCGCCAGAACGGCGGAGTACTCCGCCGCGGCGAGGGTCTGGGCGTTGACCTCGACGCCGAGCACCCCGAGGGACATCCGCGCGTCGGGACCGACCGCGAACCGCCAGCGGGCCGCGGGGCTGTCGCCGACCATGAGCACGCCCACCGTCTCGTCGCGCCCACCGGAGAGCCGGGCCAGCCGTTCGGCGTGCTGCGGCGCGGGTGGCCCGGCCAGCACCAGGAGATCCGGCGCCCACAGCGACTGGATGTGGGCGGCCTGCCGCCCGCGCAGCGCGGCGCCCGGTTCGTTGCCCCATCCGGTGTCCCGCGGCCCGCGCGCCTCGAGCTCGTCGAGGACGTCGGAGAGGCTCGAGGACGTCCGAAGCCGCCCTGGCGCGATCGGGCTGGGGTCGTCCGCGAAGCCCACGAGACAGACCCGCAGGTCGTCGGACCACATGTTGGTGGCAAGTTCCACCGCGACGGAGATGGCCACCTCGCTGGCGACGGCCGGGTCGCCGACGAGGCTGATCATCCCGGGTGCGCCCTCGAGGTCGACGAGGATGCGGCAGCCGGTGGCATCCCGGCCGAGGGTGACCAGCGCAGGGTAGGGCGCCGGGACGTCCGCCGACAGGCTGGCGCTCGCGTCGAAGGGCAGCCCGTCGGGTGCCTCGGGGTTGCGTTCGATCCGCCAGGAGCCCGGGTTGTTGCCCTGCCGCCAGGGGGCGGGGGGCGGCTCCGGCACAGCCGGCGCCATGTGCAGGACGAGCGCGGCGTCGGTGAGGATCGCGGCGTACACCGGCGGCAGGGGACGGCCCCGCGAGGTCAGCCCGGCGGACATCAGCCGCAGGGACCGGTCGACGAAACGGGCCGAGGGCAGGTCGGCGGCGAGCCGCAGGGCGTGTTCGACCTCGGCGGAGAACGGGTCCGCGCCGGCGCCGCCCGGCCGGCGCCTGGTCAGCGCGGTGAGCACGCCCGCCGCGAGCAGGGTCGCGCCGGTGATGCCGCGCCCGCTCCCCAGCCGCCCGGGCCCCATCCCGCCGGGCGTGCCCGTCTCGCCGCCCCACGCGGAACGCTCGCCGGAGTTCCCGGTACCCGGCCCGTAGGGCGACGGTTCCTGGCCCGCCTCCGGCCCGTCGGACCAGCCGCCCGCACCGCTGCGCAGCGGCCCGGTGGATGCCGGCCCGCCACCGATGTCATCGCCTCCCGGGGCACCGTCGGTGCCGCCGCGACCAGCCGCGGAGCCCTGGGCGGCGAAGCGGGCGTGGACCTCCTCGACCCAGGAGGCTTCGCGGTGCGGGACCCGCAGGGTCCGTACCTCCTCGCCCTCGGCGTCCGGGGGAAGCATGAGCACCCATCCCGGGGCGATGAGGGAGGGCTTGGTGAGGGTCTGGCCGTCGGGTTGCGCGCGGCCCTCGTTGAGCGCGAAGATCTCGTGGTAGCGCAGGCTGTTGCCGAGGAGCCGCCGGGCGATCGCCCACAGCGTGTCGTACTGGCGCCCGTCAGGCGGGCGGACCTCGCAGAACTTGACGTCCATGCCGTCCGGGAAGAGGTCCGCCGGGGCCTCTTCGCCGGCGGTCAGCGCCCGTGGCGCGGCTTCCCGTTCATCCCACCGGTAGCCCCCGGAGTGGTCGGTCGCGGGACCGGAGCCTCCCGAGGCGCCGCCCTGGTCCGACCTGTCGCCGGCGGCCGGACCAGCATTGGTGCCGGTGGCCTGACCGGCGGTGCCGCGGGTGGCCGGAACGGCGTTGGCGCCGGCGGTTCGGCCCGGAACGCCTGATGGGGCACCGGCCGGGACGCCCCGGCCCGCCCCGCCACGCGCCTCGGCCCCGCCACCGCCGGTGCCGGCCGGCAGAAGGCCGCCGGCAGCCGAGCGGGTTCCCGGCCTGGTACCGGGCACCGGCGGCGCGGCCCCGCCCGGCCCGGCGGGGATCGGCTGCTGCCCGGTGAGCCCGCGGGCCAGCCGTGAGATCGCGGCCGGATCCGACCGGCGTAGCGGCCCCGTCGGGGCGGCCCGCTCGGTGCGGGTCGCCCGGTCGGTGCGGGACCCGCGTTCGGCCCGGGCCCCAGTGCTCCCGGCACGGGTAGCCGGCTCGGAACCACCGTGTGGCGTGGCTTCATCACTCCCGGCGGCGCCGGTGTCCGCCGGGCCGTTCGCCGGCCGTGTGGACGGTCGACCGCCTCGGCTGCCGGCGCTCGCGCGGCTGCCGGCGGTCGCCCGTCCACCGGTGCCTGCCCGCCCAGCCGCGCTCGCCTGCCCACCTGCGCTCGTCCGCCCGCCGGGGTTCGTGCGCCCGCCGGGGTTCGTCCGGCTGGTGCCGCCGGCCCGGTAGCCACCGCGTGCCGGGCCGCCGGACCCACCGCGAGCCGGGGCATGGGCGGGGTGCCGCGCGCCCGAGCGGCCCGTCGAGCCGTTCCGCGGCGAGGTGAGCCGCAGTGCGTCGTCGACGAGGCGCCGTGCCAGCGCCTGGCTGCCACCGCCGAACGGGATCCGCGGGGCGAGCCCCGTCTGCCGCCGCTCGGCGCGCCATTCGGCGATGACGCACACCATGAAGTGGATCCAGACCAGCCAGGCGGCCAGGACCATCAGGCGCAGCACCTTGCCCGCGCCGAACTCGCCGGTGAACGCGCCCTCGTCGCCGACCGCCGCGGCGACCGGTGTGCCGGTGAGGACGAGCAGGAGAACGGGAACACCCACGCCGAGCCCCAGCAGGAGCGCGGCGCCGGAGCCGCCGCGCCGGCGCTCCCCGTTGCCTGCGGTCGGTCGTGAATTGCCCGCCTGGATCACAATGTGACAGTTCACCACGTCTGGGCTCACTACAGGTCATATTCCGGCCGAGCGGCCGTAGCGTTCACACAAAGGACACGTGGCTTGCTGACTGTAACGAGTCGTCGGAGGCGCCTTCGCCTCCGCGCTTCCCCGCGCCCATAGGCGATGCCGGCTGCCTCCGCGCCCGCGCGCCCTCCCGCGCCTCGCGTCCCGCACTCCCTTGTCTTGCCTGGGATGTCCGACTTGTTATGGTTCGGGGTGATCGTGCATACCTCTGCCAATTGGGGAGTTTGAAGCGCGGGCGTGAGCGTGACGTGTTGGAGTTCCAACACAGATGGCAGTGTTCTGAGGTCACATCCGAGCAGAGGACGACCTGGGTGCAGGGGCATACGAAGGCGCAGCGGTGGAAACCCGATCGCTTCACCATCACGGTGCCGGACAACTGGTTCGCGTTGGACACACAGGCCGCGCGCAGTTCGGTGGCGATCTCCCGGATGGCCGCCGCACGGGTACGAGATCATCCGCGGCTCGCGGGGCAGGGCTCGTCCGTCGCCCGCATCCTTCGCGAGGCCGCCGCGTACGCGGACAGGCGTGGCGCCGTCTACTGCGCGGTCATGATCGAGGAAGTTCGGGGGGCCGGCCTCTCCGCGTGTCTCACGGTGTGCCTGCACTCCGCCCAGGACGAGCCTGACCTCCGGCGATCGTCACGGCACGGACGCGACTTCGGCCGTCCGGGGCGCGACCTGCTGTGGCATGGGCGCGCGGTGCCCTACCTGCCGTCCCGGCGCTGGTGGCGGCGGGTCGGATTCGTCGACCTTCCCGCCGCCGGCCGCGCCGTGCGGACCTGCGCGTTCGAGCAGCAGCGACCGATGGACGGCGGGCCGGCGGCCATCCGCCTCGTGATGCGGACGACGGTGCCCATCCCCGGGCTCGACCGGGTCGCCGTGATCTCCTGCGCGAGCCCGAACACCGGCCTGGCTCCGGCGCTGCACGGCCTGTTCGAGGAGGTGACCGCGACCTTCAGGTTCATCCATGACCCGCAGCTGCCCGAACTCGAACTCTGAGGCCGGCCGTGACCGCCGGCCCGCCGCCACCGTCCGGCCGTGACGGGAAATCAGAGCAGGCCGAGCGCTGAGGATCACCCGTGCTCGGCCGGATCCTGTCAACGCGCGTAGTACTCGACGACGAGCTGTTCGTCACAGACGACCGGGATCTCCGGCCGGGTCGGCCGCCGGCTGAGCACGGCCACCAGCGCGGTGCGGTCGACGTCGAGGTAGGCGGGCGGTGCCGTCCCCGCCGGCTGGGTCTCCGCGACGATTCGGAACGGCGCCATGGGACGGCTGCGCCCCGCGATCGTGACCACGTCACCTGGCTGGACGCGGTACCCGGGGCGGTCCACCCGGCTGCCGTTCACCTGGACGTGGCGGTGGCTGACGAACTGGCGGGCCTGGTAGATCGTCTTGGCGAAGCCGGCGCGCAGGACCACCGCGTCCAGGCGGGTCTCGAGATCCTCGATCAGCAGGTGGCCTGTTCGGCCGGCCCCCCGGTCGGCCTCGTCGAACGCGCGCCGGAGCTGCTTCTCACTGATGTGGTACTGGAAGCGCAACCGCTGCTTCTCCCGCAGGCGCTCCTTGTAGGGAGACATGGTCTTGCGGCCGCGGCCGTGCGGGCCGGGCGGGTAGGGCCGGTTCTCGAAGTACCTGGCCGCCTTGTCGGTCAGCGGCAGGCCGATGCTCCGGCTCAGTTTGGCCACGGGCTTGTGGCGCACGGGCCTCCTCCTTTAGGTTAGGTAACCTTAAATAAAGCGAACCTAACCATAGTGGGCGCGGAGGAGTACGTGGTGGACGGCATGATCGATCAGCACGGCGCGGGGCACCCGTCGATCAGCACGCGCACCGCACCCACCGGGGCGGTGCACGTGCTGGCCGCGCGTGAGCTGGTCCACGATGCCGCCTACGGCAGCCTGGTCATGTGGGGTGGATGGGTCGTGCACGGCCTCCGCTTCGCGACCGTCGCTGGCCCCACTGCGGCCGGCCCTGCTCCCGCCGGTCCCACTGCGACCGGTCCCACTCCGGCCGGCACCGAGGCGACGGGACCCGCCGACGCCGTTCCGACCGGCTCCGAATCGCTGGATCTGTTCGGAGCCGGTGGCGTGCCCGCCCGCATCGTGCTGCTGGCGCCGGCATCGGTGGGACGTGTCCTGGGGGATCAGGACCAGGCCTGCCGGTTCCAGATGTGCGGACCGGTGCGTTCGGACGGCTGCGACTGGGTGTCCGTCGTCTTCGGCGGATGGGTCGCGCCGGTAGCCGAGCGATCCGTCCCCGACCTGGCGTTGCACCTCGCCGATCGGCATCCGACCGGGGACCTGTTCGAGCTCGGCGGCTCCTGGGTGCTGCTGGACATCGAGCTCGCCGAGGCCACGATCCGGACCCGCGCCGGATGCGTGCAACTGGACACCGACGACGCCGTCAACCTGCTTACGGAGCCCTCGGGGGCCGGTCTCTGACGACCCCCGCTCGGCAGCGCCCACCCAGCCAGGGCGGCGCCCGGTGACGACCTCGTCAGCCGGCCGCCTGGATGTCGGTCTGGATCTCGGCGAGGCGGATGCGCAACCGGTCGAGCTGGGTGTGCAGGTCGGTCAGGGTGCGTTCGTACGTCGGCCAGATCGACGTGCGGAACTCGGTGGCGGTGCGACCGTCCCAGTTCTCCGGCTCCAGGAGGACCCGGGCGGTGGCGCGCAGGTTGTCGAAGTGGGCCAGCAACGGGCCGTTGATGATGCCGGCGAGATCGTCGACGGCGGTCGACGCCTGTGGCGTCGCCCGGACGGTGACGCCTGAGGTTGTCGTCATCGGATGCTCCTGGGGCAGAGGGGCGTGTCGGGCTCTTCGGGTCGCGCCTGGGAGCGCTGGTCGGGGCGGTCAGCTACCGGCCAGCGCGGTCCGCTGGTTGATCTCGGTCACGGTGCGGGCGAGGTCGGCGAGGTTCGTCTGCAGCGCGGACAGGGTGTTCTGCACCTCGGGCCAGATCTGCGTGCGGAACAGCTGCGCCTTCGGGCCCTCCCAGTTCGTCGGGTCGGCCAGGGTGTTGCCGCGGGCGACGAGGCTCGCCGTCGTTGTCTGGAGATCCGTGAGCCGCTGGGTCATCTGGCCGGCCGCGTGCTGAGCCGCGGGGGTGGTGACAGTGCGCATGGGTGGTCCGTCCGTCCGGGGTCATGGGGTCGGATGCACAGGCGGTAGGTTGCTGTCCGGGAGATGGTCCTGATGTGCTCCGATCGACAGCGTGATGTTACCTTTGGTGTCGGACTGATGCATCAACTATGACTTTCGGGGTGCGGTGGCGGTCGCGCCGCTTCTTCCGGTGATGGTTCGACTACCTGGACAGGTGTGATCGTGCCGCCTCGGACCAGGAGCCCCCGCCCGGGCGGCCCCGGCCCGCAGACGGTTCGCGGCAGTCGAACGCCGAGCAGGTCGCCGTCGGCGGGGCCGCCGGGAGAAAGCAGCAGACCACTTCGCGAGCGGCGGGCATCGACCAGAAAGCCGCGGAACTGGCCGGCGAGATCCTCGGTGGTGCCGGCGGCCACCAGCCCGCCGCTGTGTCCTCCGCGCAGGAAGGCGGCGAGCTCGTCGCCGAGTGGCGTGGGCGAGACAAGCTCCGCGTCGTCGACCAGTACGACCGTCTGACCGGGGCCACCGAGCCGCCGGAGGGCCTCCTCCAGCGCCATGCCCTCCACCAGCTGGACCACCGCCGGGTCGATGAGGCCACGCAGCGGAGACAGGCGCGGGCAGACGACCGCGAGCCGTGATCCCACGCCGAGCAGGCCGCGCCCGATACTCATCAGCGTCGAGCTGCGCCCCGACCGGGACGGGCCGGCCACGACGAACCCGGGGCCGTCGAAGTCGAGGTCGATGCCGACGGGTGCCAGCTCGTCGCCTCCGACGCCCAGGATGACCGGGACTCGCCGGCCCGGCCCCGCCGTGGCGCCCGGCTCCGGTCCGGTCAGCTGCAGCTCCGCGATCTCTCGCGCGCTGATCCGCGAGGGCAGAACGTCCACCCGGAACGGGCGCGGAACCTGCGGGCGCGGAACCTGCGGGCGCGGGGCCCGACCTGGCCCGGGGCCTGTGTGCGGTCGCGGGAACGGGCTGGCGGAGGAAACCGGGGCACCCTTCGCGACGGCGCTCGGCTCCCGGCGGCCGCTGGGAGCCGCCATCCGGCGCAGCATGCCCGCCTGCGCGGACCCGGCGGGGTCGTTGGTCAACAGGGCGACCTGCAGCTCGACGGGGCCGGCGGCGTCGCGCCACACGGGTGCCACGCGGCCGGCCGGCCCTCCGATCAGAAAGCCGCGACCGGGTGGCAGGGCGTCGGGGATCCGGGACCCCGCCAGGCCCGCCAGGCCGTAGTCGGCGCGTTCCGCCATCCGCAGCACCAGCCGTTGCTCCATGGTGGACGGCAGCCGGCCGGTGAGACCGCGGCGGTCGGTCGTGACCAGGATCCGCAGGCCGACAGCGGGGCCGTCCCGCGCGAGCGCCAGCAGGCGGTCGACCGCCGCCGCTCCGTCGAAGCTCTCGAAGGAGGCCAGGAATCCCTCGTACCCGTCGAGCAGAAGGACCAGGTAGGGCAGCCGCCCTGGCCGTGCGCCGCCCGCACCGCCCGGCCGGCGCGGGATGGTGCGAGCCCCGGCGGCGAGCCTGGCTTCGGCCAGATCGGCGAAGCCGCCGGCGGCGAGAACCTCCTGCCGCCAGGTGACCTCGTCCGCCAGCCGGGCGAGCAGGCGGTGGACCCGCTCGGTCTCGCCGACGCCGACGACGGCTCCGGTGTGGGGGAGAGCGGTCAGCGGCGCGAGGCTGTTGTTCCCGCAGTCCAGCCCGTACACGTGGACGTCGGCGGGGGACACCGCCCTGGCGAGCGATCCGGCGAAGGTGCGCAGCACCGTGGAGCGGCCGGAACGCGGGGACCCGAGGATCATCAGGTGGGACCCGTGCTCGAGGTCGATCGCGAAGACGGGCTGGGCCTGGGCCAGGCACAGGTCGGCGAGCGCGAGCGGGACGGGAGGCAGCCCTGGCCCACCCGGGCCCGAGCCCGGCGAGCCGTCCGTGGGGAGATCGTCGATCGTGATCCGGACGGGCAGCGGGGGCAGCCACGGCCGCCGCGGCCCCGGGACACGGCAGATCCGGGACGCCTCCCGCAGCGCCCGGGCCAGCGCGCGCAGATCCGTCGGTTCCTCGCCGGCGCGCTCCGCGATCTCGGCCTCGTGGCCAGGCCCCGCCGCGATGCTCTCGGCGCGGGCGACGGTGTCCGCGAGATCGGCCGGTGGCGGCCAGGGCGACTCGATCACGACCGGTGCCACGGCCGGTGCCTCGGCGCGGCGCGGGGACCCACCGATCCGGCCGGTCTGAAAGGTCAGCGGGGAGCCCTGGCCGACCCGCACGATGGCCTGGCCCGGCGACGACCCGGGGATGAGCGCGGCGTCCGGCAGGCCCAGCACGTCGATGCTCTCCGCCTGGTCGGTGACCCGCAGCGCCACCCGCAGGTTGGTGTTGGCCATGATCTCCGGCGAGACGACGCCCGCCGGCCGCTGGGTGGCGAGCACCAGGTGGATCCCCAGCGACCGGCCGCGCCCGGCGAGCCCGACGAGCCCGGAGACGAACTCCGGCAGCTCGCGGACGAGGGCGGCGAACTCGTCGATGACCACGACGAGGCGCGGCAGCGGTTGCCGCGCCGGGTGGGAGGGCCGCGGCGCCCGGCTGTAGTCGTCGATGTCCTTGCACCCGGCATCGGCGAGCAGCGCCTCGCGGCGGCGCAGCTCGGCGGCGAGGGAGTCGAGGGCACGCCGCACCAGGTGCGGATCGAGGTCGGTCACCAGACCGACGGTGTGCGGGAGGTGGGCGCAGTCGCCGAACGCGCTGCCGCCCTTGTAGTCGACGAGGACGAAGGTCATCTCATCCGGCCGGTTGCGGACGGCCAGCGAGGCCACCAGCGACTGCAGGAACTCCGATTTGCCGGATCCGGTCGTGCCGGCGACCAGGGCGTGCGGCCCGTCGCGGCTCAGGTCGAGGCTGACCAGCCCGGCGGGGCACACCCCGATGGGGACCGGCCCCGGGGACCGCTCCGTGATCCAGCGCGGGGCGAGCGCACGGGCGGTCGGCGGGTCGAGGTCGAGCAGCTCCAGCAGTCTGGTCTCCGAGTGTGCGGAGGCCGGTCCGCGTTCGCGCGGGCCGGGGTCGCGAACCGGTGCCAGCGCGCGTGCCAGCTGTTCGCACCAGGCCGCGGCCGCGGGACCGGAGATCTCCGCGTCCAGGCCGGCGCTCGTGCCCGGGCCGCCCGTCGGCTCGCCGGCAGGGTGCGGATCGCCGCCCCCGGTGGGCTCGCCGGCGACCAGGTCGGGGCAGACCTGGTCGACGCCCTCGGCCCCCTGCCGCCGGACCCGCATCCCGCCCGGCACCTGTTCGACGACCGTGTGGCATTCGGGCGGCAACAGCCGCGGATCACGTTCGAGGCACACGACATAGACGCCGACGAGGGGCCCGGAGCGAAGCACCGGGATCAGCGCGGCCCGCATCGACGCCGCGCCCTCGACGACGACCAGCACCGCGGGATCGCGCGGCACCTGCGCGGCACCGCCGCCTCCGGTGCGGGCCAGCCGGGCGTCGATCATGCTGGCGAGCTCGTCGACGCGCCGCGCCCGGCCTGGCCCGTCCGCCCCGACGAGGATCGCTCCCGGAGGCCCGTCGGGCGGGCGGCAGTGCGGCAGCCACCGCGCCCACTCCCAGCTCGCCGGGGACGCGGTCCCGACGACGAGGTGGACGGCGAGATCCCGTGGGCTGTGGTGCACCGCGGCCTGCGCCGTCAACCAGGACCCGACCACCCCGGCGAAGTCCCCCGCCCCGACCACCCCGAGGACCCCGGTCTCGGGTAGCGGCACCGTCACCGGGACGTCCCGCAGCTGCCACCGGGTCTGCCGGCGGTGATCCGGCGCGGCGGGGTCGTCGAGGACGACACCGCCCGGCAGGTCGCCCGTGCCGACGCGCAGGTGGAGAAAGTCAGGGTCTTCGGGACGGCGCTCCCAGAGACCACGCCGCGGGCCCAGCGCGCGGAGCAGCGTCGCCGCCGGGTCCGGATGGGCGCGGCGGAGGGCAGCGGCCTCGCGGTCGAGCGCGGCGGTGGCGTCCCGGTCGATCTCGGCCCGGATCCGCTGGTACTCCGCCAGCTCACGCTGGTGCTCCCGCGCTGCCTGGCGCCGGGCCGCCAGGTAGGAGCCGACCAGGGAGAGCGGCGCCAGCGCCGCGAAAAGAAGCAGGTAGTAGGCGTGGAGGAGTACCGCCATCCCGGTCGCGGCCGCGGCGGGGAGGAGCGTTGCCAGCACCGGGGGCGGTGCGGGCCGCGGCGGAACCGGCGGCGTGGGGAGGCGGTACCGGGAACCGCCCGGGGCACGCAGCATCCGCGGCTCGCGGCTGATCTCCAGGTACGGCCCGGCCGGAGCCGGCTGGAGCAGGGCGTCCGGCTCGTCGGGCACCGTCAGCAGCAGCCGCGCCCCACCGACGCGCAGGGTGGCCCGCGGCCCGGCACCGCCGCGTTCACCGGCCGGGAAGGAGACGGGGCCGTCGCGGCGGCACCCGTCGATCCACACCGTCGCCCCCGCACGGGGGGTGATCGTGCAGGAGCCGTCGACGCCGACCCGCAGGGACAACGCGCGCCGCGGCGTGGAATGGCCGCGCAGCACGACGCCGCCGGCAGGGTCCGACCCCAGGCCGTATTCGCCGGCCAGGAGCCGGTGCACCATGCCGGCGCCGGGACCACCGGTGACCCGGAGCTCGACAAGCCCCACCGGCTCGTTGCGCCCAGCGCCGAGCGGTGGGCCGAGCGGTGCGCCGAGCCTGAGAACGGAGCCGTCGCGCAGGGGCGAGGCGTCCAGCCGCAGCCCGGGGTCGACCTCCGCGCCATCGACGTGGATCACCGCCGGGGGCTCGCGGGCGCCCTGCACCGCTCCGGGCGACCGCCCCCGCCCCCGACCTCCCGGCCGCCGCTCGGATCCGTGCGCGCGCTCCGCCAGCGCGGCCGCGATCGTGCCCAGCGGCGTTGCCCCGTCGGCGCGGAGCAGTACCGTCCGCCTGGTGGCCCGCCGACTGTCGGCAGGCACCAGGCGGGCGCGGGCAGACGCCCGAGGGGACGTGTCCGCGACGCCCGCGACATCGATGGTGATCCACATGGCGGGCACGATACAAGTCGAAGCCGACAGTGTGCTCTCTGTAACTTCTTACGAAGAGTCGCCTGATTTCGAGCGATTCTGGCGGCGGCTGCGGCCGCGACGGGTCTCGCGGGCCCGGGAGCGCGCTTTCACGATCTCCTCGCCGGCCATCCTCACCAGCGCATCGCCGTCCAGCGGCCGGTGAACCGGGGCCGGTGGGGTGCCGAGGCCCGCGGCGTGGTCGGCACCGAGCGGCGCGACCTCGCCATGACCCGATCGGAGCCCCCCACCGAACGCGATCCCGACGCTGGCCGTGACCCGGACCCGGTGGTCGTCCACGACCAGTGGGTCGACGAGGCAGGAGGTCAGCCGGTCGGCCAGTGCCACCGCCGCGTGGCCGGTCACCTCGGTCGTCACGACGACGAACTCGTCCCCGCCCCAGCGACCCAGCACCGCGCCGGGCCCGAGCACCTCGGCGAACCGGAGCGCGACCGCGCGCAGCGTCCCGTCGCCGACCGCGTAGCCGAACCGCTGGTTGACGCGCCCGAAGGCGTCGAGATCGAGGAAAAGGACCGCGACTCCGGTGCCCTCGGCCGTGCTCCCGGTGCCCTCGGCCTCCACCCCCTCGGCCTCCACCCCCGCGGCCCCGGCCCCGAGAGGGGTCGCTTCGGCCTCATTTCCCTCGACCCCCGCGGTGCGGTCGGCCGTCGGCGGCTCCGCCGGGTCTGGCCGACCGGTCCGAACGGGTACCGTCCGCGCCTCGAAGCCGGCGAGGCCCACCCGTTCGGATGACGTCCGCCGGCCGCTGTTCCTGGTTACCCCGGGGGGTGCCATCTGGCCGGAACCGACGGTCTGCGGCGCGGCCAGCGCCTCGGCGATCAGATCACGGAGAGCCGAGCGGTTCGGGAGCCCCGTCACCGGGTCGTGGGTCGCCCGGTGGCGCAGCACGGCCTCCCGGTCGTGGCGATCGGTGACGTCGTCCACCACGACGACCAGCCCGTCGCCGCGGCTGAGCGCCCTGATCCGGACGTCCAGCCAGCGCTCGCCGCGCGGGGTGGCCAGCGGGATCTCGACGCGGACCTGGTCGCGGCGGTTGTCCAGCATCCGGCGGGTCAGCCCGGCCAGTGTCCGCAGCGGTTCCGTGCTCCGCCCGGCTGCCTCGCAGGCGGCCAGCCAGCTCGCCCCGGGGCGGACGGGGACGACCGCCAGCCCGGCCGCGGCGCTGCGCCGCCACGCGTCGTTGAGCCGCACCACCATTCCATCTGGCCCCAGTACGGCGATGCGTGACGGTAACGAGTCGAGGACCGCGGCGGCCACGTCGTCGGTGATCACCGATTCTGATTCCCCTCTCGGGACGTCGAAGCCGCGGCTGCGCCAGGTTCTCCATTTCCTCCGGCAGCCGCGCGCGGGATCACCGCCGACGGCCCGACCGATATCCGTGATCCTTGACGCCGGACTGTCGCCCCGTCCGGAAAAGGGTCCGGTGGAGTGTGACCGATGCTTTTCGGTAGTGTTCCGGGCGTCGAATTATTGTGCCGGACGGCAAAGAAGCCGACGAATATCCCCAGCTATCCGGTCTGCCCGGCATCTGGAACCGCGCGGCATCCTGGGCTGCCCGGCATCTGGAGCAGCCCAGGTATCGCGCACTGGAAGTCCCGGGCCGTAAACCTCTCAGCTGGCGGAACGGGTGTGAGGTCAGCGCCGCCCGCCGTCGCCGGCGAACTGCTCGGGGACCCATTCAGGCGCCCGCTTCTCCATGAACGCGCGCATGCCCTCACGTGGCTCGGGCGACTGCTGCATCGCCCAGAACATGGTCTGGTAGTCGATGAGCCCATAGCGCTCGTTCAGCATGCGCTTGACATGCATGCGGGCCGCCGGGGCGGTCTGCAGAATCTCCCCGGCGGCCTGGACGGCGGCCTCGCGGAGCTGGTCGTGCGGCACGACCCGGCTGATCACGCCCAGCCGCTGGGCCTCGGCGGCGTCGAAGCGGCGCGCCGACAACAGCAGGTCACGGGCCACCGCGATGCCGACGTGGGCGGGCAGGACGGCCGCATAGGTGGCGTCGGGGATCCCCCGCAGCAGCTCGGGAACCCGGAACGTCGCCTGGTCGCTGGCGACCGCGATGTCCGCCATCATGGCGATCAGCAGGCCACCGGCCTGGCAGATGCCGTTGACGGCGGCCACCACCGGCGCCCGGCTGTCCCGGATGGTGAGGAACGGCAGGACGTCCTCGCCGCGCAGGTCGGGCGGCAGGTTGTCGCCGGGCTCGGACCTGCTGCCGAGGTCGCCGCCGGGGGCGAACACGTCACCGGTGCCGGTGATGATCAGCGCGGCCAGGTCGGGCGAGGTGTTGACCAGCTGTACGGCCCGCTTGATGCCGAAGTACATCGCCGGTGTCAGGGCGTTCCGGGCGGCCGGCCGGTCGATCACACACCAGCCGATGGCTCCGTCACGCTCGAAACGCAGGCCCGCCGCTCCCAGGTCATCGGTCATGCTGCTCCTCCCTCGTGCCGCCGCTCGCGATGATGGCATGCCAGGCGTCGCCCGGCGGTGCGATCACACGGCGGCGGCGATCCGGCGCCATTGTTCGCGGGGAAGGACCCGCGCGTCTTCGGTGAGCACCTGGAGGGCGACGTGGTCGGCGCCGGCGGCGCGGTGCTCGTTGACCCTGCGCATGATCGCCTCCTCGTCGCCCCAGGCCACCACCGCGTCGAACAGCCGGTCGCTGACGGACGCCAGATCCTCGGCCGAGAAGCCCAGTCGGAGCAGGTTGTTCGCGTAGTTCGGGTGCGTGAGGTATCTGCGCAGCCAGTCGGCCCCGATCGAGCGGGCCTCTTCCCTCGTCCCGCAGAGGATCACTGTCTGTTCCGGCAGCACGAGCGGGCCGGCGCCGAGCACCTCACGGGCGCGGCGGGTGTGCTCCGGGGTGACCAGGTACGGGTGGATGCCGCGGGCCCGGTTCGCGGCGAGCGCGAGCATCTTCGGGCCGAGCGCGGCCAGCACCCGCCCGGTCGACGGCACGGATGGCCGCGCCGCGTCGAGCGCGTCGAGGAAGCCACCCATCGCGGCCAGTGGCCGCTGGTAGCGGCCTGGTTCGCCGGCGTCGACCACGTCGGCGTGACTGACCCCGATGCCCAGCAGGAACCGGTCGCCGTGTTCCGCGGTGAGCGACGCGGTCCGGGCCGCGGTCTCCTCCGGGCTGTGCATCCACAGGTTGAGCACGCCGGTCGCGATGACGGTGCGCCGGGTCGCCGCGAGCAGCCGTCCGGCGGTGTCGAAGGCCGGGCCGCCGGCGTCGGGGAACCAGAGCGCGGCGAATCCCAGGTCGTCGAGCTCCGCGGCGGCGTCGGCCGCCTCGGCCGGATCCCCGAACCGCAGGTGCAGGCTCCAGATCCCGACCCCGCTGAGCTCCATGTCGTCCTTTCGCCGCCATTCCGCTGGCGTTGGGCACTCTACGCCCAATGCGGCACTGGGTGCCAGCATCGATATCGGAGGGCATCTGTGGCGCTGGGTCCGACGCGGCTGCGGCCGCGGCTGGCGTAGGGGTGCGGTCCGTCCGCGCCGGAGCCGTCCCGCGAACGGATCCAGCCGGCCGCGACAAAAACACAGGTCAAGGCCTACCACGCAGCCGTGCCGCCAGGGACCGCCGCTGAGCGGGAACGGCATGGCTATCGAGCCGAAGCGGCTGCGGAGCCGACGAAAAATAGGTGAAGATATAACCCGTGGTGACTGACCTGACGAGTGGCCATCTCGGTCGCCGCCTCGACCGCGTCCCACGACCGCGCGTGCGCCGAGGCGCGGCGCCGGTGACCGGGCCCGGCAGACGGGCCCTGCAGGCGGGCCTGGTAGGCGGGCCCGGTAGGCGCGGTCGGTAGCCAGGGTCGTCAGACAGGCGCCGCTCCAGCCGCACATTCCCAACTATGATCTTGCCGGATTTCGTTGATCACGAACACCGATGAAGGGGTCGAAGATGATTCACCGCGCGCGATTACTCGTCACCGCTCTCGTCTGCTGTACGGGTCTGCTGCTGGGGGCCTGCGGGGGAGGAGGTGGCGATACCGGGACGTCCGCGTCGGGGGCCACGGGTGAGCCTGTGGCGGGTGGCGAAGCGCGGATCCTGCTGCTGAGCGAGCCGCGCACGATGGACCCGGCGGTCATCGGCAACGTCTACGCCAGCGGAGCCCTCATCGGGAACGCCCTGTACGGAACACTGATGACCGACGACGAGGCGGGTGAGATCCACTACTCGATGGCCGAGTCGTTCGAGTCCGCCGACAACGGCAAGACGTTCGAGCTGAAGCTGCGGCCGGGGCTGGTGTTCTCGGACGGTACTCCGCTGAATGCGGATGCCGTGAAGTTCAACTGGGACCGGACCAAGGAACCGGCCACCGGCTCCGCCAGCCGGGCGGATGCGGCGATGATCGCCTCGTCCGAGGTGGTTGACGACGTCACGCTGCGGGTCACCCTGGTCACCCCCGTGCCGAAGTACTCCGAGGCCGTCGTCACCTCGACGCTGAACTGGATCGCCTCGCCGGCGGCCCTGCGGAAGGGCGGGCCGGCCTTCGACAAGAACCCGATCGGCGCCGGGCCGTTCACCCTGCAGAGCTGGGCCCGCCAGGACAACATGCGGCTGGTCAAGAACCCCCGCTACTGGGACGCGCCCAGGCCGTACCTCGACTCCCTCGTCCTGCGCCCGGCACAGGACAGCAACCAGCGCTACAACACGCTGCTCACCGGTGGTGCCGACCTGGCGGTCGACTCGAGCTGGATCAACCTCGGCAAGGCCGACGAGGCGGGGCTGTCGGTCGACTTCCTGCCGGCCAGCGGCGGCATCGTCGCCGCGCTGAACACGCGCCGGGCGCCGTTCGACGACGTGCGCGCACGTCAGGCGGTCGCGAAGGCGCTGGACATGGACGCGCTGAACCTCGCCGTCTGGAACGGCAGCGCGCGGATGGCCACCACGCTGTTCACCGACTCATCGCCGTTCTACTCGCCCACGCCGTTGCAGAAGACGGACAAGGCGACCGCCCAGAAGCTCTTCGACGAGCTCGCCGCCGAGGGCAAGCCGGTCTCCTTCTCGTTCACCACCACTCCGGCGTCGGAGAACCGGAAGATGGCCGAGAACATCCAGGCCCAGCTGAGCGCGTTCAAGAACGTCAAGTTCCAGGTCCGGGTCATAGAGGTCGCCGAGTTCTCGGCGCTGCGCACGTCGCACGACTACGACGCGGTCCTCACGTCCTCGATGTTCCTGGACCCCGACCCCCGGCTGCCGACGACTCTCCTCGGAGGCTCGTCGGCGAACCTGTCCATGCTCGACGATCCTCAGCTGAACGAGAGCCTGCTGGCGGGACGGACCGCGACCACCGTGGAGGAGCGGAAGAAGGCCTATGACCGCGTGCAGGCCCGGCTGACGGAGGTGGTCCCGATGATCTTCTTCGCGCGCGGGCCGCTCGGCGCCATCTCGGCCAGGAACGTCGGCGGTGTCACGCAGTACGGCCTCGGATCGCTGCTGCCGGAGAAGCTGTGGATCCAGTCATGACGGCCTGACAACGGCACGACATACACCGCCTGCCGGGCCGTCACTGGCGCGCGTCGATCATCGTCGGCGCGCGCCAGGGCGGTCTCGGGCGGCGGTGCCGGGCGGACGTCGTCCTCGCCGGGCACGGGCCTCGCCGGTGACCGAGGACGCGCGGCCTCGTTTTCGCAGGTCACGTCATTGATCGTTTCCTGCGAACGGTTAGATGATCGTGCGCCGGGTGTATTTCGTCGCCGCGGCGGCCGGCGCGGGCGTGATGCGTTTTTTGATTACCGTGGGTAGTGTGATTTGTGGCTCACGTTGTCAACCGACTTGCCTCGGCTCGCGGCGCCGATTGAGTTTGCAGGTCACGGGCCCAGGGTGGACCAGGGTGGAGCTCGCACGGGTTGCGAGGGAGAAAGTGACTCGGGCGAGCACGGTGTACGTTCTGATCTGTGTCCGGACGGGTGGCTTTAGCGATCCCTTCCGGCGGAACCGCCGCAATTCCGCCAGGAGTCCGGATCGTAATTCATCGTGCCCTCGCGGTCTTACGTGCGCATGCATTGTTCGTCGGCCTGTTCGCGCTGGGTACGACGATAAGGATCATCGCGATGGTCGGGTATCGACCCGCGCTGTGGTTCAACGACAGTCTCGAGTACGTGAGGCTGGCGCTGCGGCCCGAGCCCTATGTGATCAGGCCGTCGGGCTACAGCCTGTTCCTGCTCGTCCTGCGGCCGCTGCACAGTTTCACGTTGGTCGTGGTGTTCCAGCACGTCATCGGCCTGACCGTCGGCGTCGCCGTCTACGCCCTGTTACGTCACCTCTCGCTTCCCGGGTGGGCGGCAGCGGCCGCCTCAGCACCGCAGCTCCTCGACGGCTACCAGATCGCGCTGGAACACATGGTGCTGTCGGAGACCCTTTTCACCGGTCTCCTGGCGGGCGCCGCGACGGCCCTCTCCTGGCATGCGGTGTTACGCCCGCGGGCCGCCGCCGTTGCCGGTGCCTGCCTGGCCGGCGCCGCGGTGACCAGATCGATCGGCCTTCCTCTCGCGGTCGTCGCGGCGGTGTGGCTCCTGCTCTGTCGGCCCGGATGGCGGACGGTCGCGGTGTTCTCGGTGGCCTTGCTGTGCCCGCTCACGGGGTACTGCGCCTGGCATCTGACCGAGCACGGCACCTTCGGCACATCGGGCAGCACCGGGATCTTCCTCTACTCCCGCACCACCACCTTCGCCGACTGCGCGAAGCTGGATCTGCGTCCTGAGCTGCTGGTTCTCTGCCCCGACGGGCCGGTGGACGACCGCCGGCCGCCATCGGACTACATCTGGCACACGGACACGCCGCTTTACCGCCTGCCCGGCGGCACGTTCGACCGAAACAAGGAGCGGATCGCGCGGGATTTCGCGCTTCACGCCATCCTCGCGCAGCCGCTCGACTATCTCCGGGTCGTCGGGCGCGACTTCGGGCGTACCTTCCAATCCCGGCTCGAGGACTATCCGAACCGGGGAGTCGCCGAGCGTTATCTGTTCGGCACGGCGACGCTCCCACTTGAGGGAAGACCGGGATTCGCGGCGGATCTGCGGGCCTACGAGCGCGGCCCCTTCGCCACCGCGGCGCACGAACCGGCGGCATCCTGGGCGGTCTGGTACCAGCGGCACGTGCGGATGCCCGCCCCGATGCTCGGTGTGCTGCTCCTGGCCGGCGTGCTCGGGCTGCTCGGGACGCTGCTCCCGGCCAGGCCCGGCGTCCCGCGCGCACCACTGGGGCTATTCGTCGTGTTCGGAGTGTTGTCCCTGTTGCTCCCGCCCATGGTCGCGGGCTTCGACTACCGGTACATCCCGCCGTCGTTCCCCTTTCTCGGGGGCGCGGCCGCGCTGGCCGTCTCGTCGGTCGCCAGCGCGCTCCGCGGAGACCGGAACCGGAACCGGGGGCGGCCTCGGCCCCGGAAGCCTTCCCAGCCCTGGCCCGGAAGCCACCCGGCGCGCCGCGGCAGATGCGTCACGCGCCTGGCGGCAGATGCGTCATGCGATCAAGGAGATACATGCTCTGACCAGGGGCGAGGTCGCAACGGTGATCGAACTTCCAGGGGGCCGTTCCGGAGCGGCGGACGAGGCGCCCGACGCCGTTGGGACGCCTGACGCCGGCGACGTCAAACGGTGTGCGGTACCTGGCGTGCGGTCAGAAGAGGGTCAGGGGCTCGGCTGGTATCGGCTGAGGCAGGGGATCGAGTTCGGGGACGCGGGCCCGGACCTCGTCGTGGAAACGGCGGGCGAGCAGCGGAGCGTCGGCGTTGTCCGGGGTGTGGATGAAGACGGTGGGTGATCGTCCCTCGCGCAGCCACGTGACGGTGGTGTCGACCCAGCGCCGCCAGTCCTCGACCGTCCGGGCGGAGTCGTCGCGGCCGAGGTAGCGGACGATCGGCTGGTCGGTCAGCGCGAGTGACCGCAGCGGCATCCGGGGCTTCTTCGCCCAGGCGTCCCGTTCGGCGTCGCTCGTCGGCGGGCTGCGGAAGAACTCGGTGGTGTCGAACGGAATCCATTCGGCGCCCACGGCGGCGAGTGCGTCCTCGAGCAGGCGCGCCGCGCGCGGGTCGGCGAAGAAGGCCGGATGGCGGACCTCCACCGCGTACCGGTGGGACGTGTCGAGCCGGCGCAGAAAGCGGGCGAGCAGCGACACGTCGGCCGGGCCGAACGCTCCCGGCAGCTGAATCCAGAGGGCGTGCGCCCGCGGGCCGAGCGGCTCCATCGCGTTCAGGAACGAGCGAAGCACCTCGTCGACGTCGGTGAGGTGGCGTTCGTGCGTGATGACCTTCGGTAGCTTGACCACGAACCGGAAGCCGGGGTCGGTCTGCCGCGCCCACGTGGCCACGGTCTCCCGGGCCGGGGTCGCATAGAACGTGGTGTTCCCCTCGACCGCGTTACACCAGGCGGCATAGTGCCGCAGGCGCTCGTGGGCCGGCAGCGGATGGGCCAGCAGGCGCCCCTGCCAGGACTTGTGACTCCACATCGCGCACCCCACGTGCAGATGCATGTCTCGTGCCCTCCGTCGCTGGATCGCGCCGGCCCGCGCCGGTCGGCTGAAGGTCGGTGAAACCGGGGTGTAGGGGCGGTGATACCGCCGCTGTCTAGCGTCGTCCCCAGCTTCCCAGCTGCTGAGCACCATGGAAGGACGACGCGTGACAGCCACACCCGCTGTCCGGGCCGATGGCCTGGTCAAGAGATTCGGCGATTTCCGTGCCGTCGACCGGATCGATCTCGAGGTGCGGCATGGCGAGATCTTCGGCGTGCTCGGGCCGAACGGCGCCGGCAAGACGACGATGCTGAAGATGCTGGCGACCCTGCTGCCGATCGACGGCGGCCGGGCCGAGATCTTCGGTGTGGACGTCGCCGCCCAGCCGCACCGGGTCCGCCAGCTCATCGGCGTGACCGGCCAGTACGCCTCGGTGGACGAGGACCTCTCCGCCACCGAGAACCTGTGGCTCTTCGGCCGGCTCCAGGGCCTGAAGGCCGCGGACGCTCGCGCCACCGCGCGCCGGCTGCTGGAGCAGTTCGGCCTGGAGGACGCCGCCGAGCGGAAGATCTCGGAGTTCTCCGGCGGTATGCGCCGCCGCCTCGACCTCGCCGCCTCCCTCATCACCCGACCGCCGCTGATCTTCCTCGACGAGCCGACGACCGGACTCGACCCGCGCACCCGCGGCCAGATGTGGAACACCATCCGCGGCCTCGTCCAGGACGGCTGCACCGTCCTGCTCACCACCCAGTACCTGGACGAGGCCGACCAGCTCGCCGACCGGGTCTGCGTGATCGACCAGGGCCGCAAGGTCGCCGAGGGCACTCCGGACGAGCTGAAGACCCAGGTCGGCGACTCGACCCTGCAGCTTCAGCTCGCCCCCGGCGCCGACCAGGCGCTCGCCCGCGAGGTGGTGTTCCGGGTGCTCGGCGAGGAGCCGGTCACCACCCCCGAGTCGGGCCGGATGAACGTCCCGCTCGATGTCGCCGACCGCGCCGCCGACGTGCTGATCGCGCTGCGCGAGGCCGCCGTCCCGATCGCCTCGGTCAGTGTCGCGAAGCCCAGCCTCGACGAGGTCTTCCTCGCCCTAACCGGCCACGGAACGGACACCGGGGACGGCACCGGGACCGATTCAGCCGGCCCGGCCGGCGCCGTCCCCGGCCAGGACACGAACAGTCCCGACAAGCCCGTCATGGAGAAGGCCCGATGAACACCCTCGTAGCCGAACCGTCCGCCGCCCGCCCGCGATCGGCGCCAGCCGTCGACCCGGCCGCCGCCGTGGCCCGCACGCGCGCCCGCCCCGGGCTGGGCGACACTTTCAACCAGACCTTCGCGATGGCGTGGCGGGCGCTGAAGAAGATGCGCCGCAACCCGGAGCAGTTCTTCGACGTGGCGCTGCAGCCTCTGCTGTTCACCGCGATGTTCGCCTACGTGTTCGGTGGCGCGATCTCCGGTGACGTCGACAGCTACCTGCCGTTGCTGATTCCCGGCATCGTCGCCCAGACCGTGCTCACCACCTGCATGGCCACCGGGGTGCAGATGCGGGAGGACATGGACAAGGGCGTCTTCGACCGGTTCCGGTCGTTGCCGATGTCCCGGATCGCGCCGCTCGCCGGGCCGATGATGGCGGATCTGATCCGCTACCTGATCGCGGCGGTGCTGACCTACCTGATGGGCCTGCTGCTCGGCTACCGGCCGGGCGGCGGTGTGCTCGGTGTGGTCGGCGCGGTCGTGCTCGCGGTCTTCACCGGCTGGGCGCTCGCGTGGGCGTTCACCTGGATCGGCACGCTGGCCCGCAGCGCCCGCAGCGTGCAGGGGATCTCGATGATGATCCTCTTCCCGCTCACCTTCCTTTCCAACGCCTTCGTGCCGGCGGACACGCTGCCGGGCTGGCTGGAGTCCTTCACCAAGATCAACCCGGTGTCACACCTGGTCTCCGGAACCCGCGACCTCGCCAACAACGGAGTGATCACCGGGCAGGTCGGCTGGACGCTGCTCGCCGGCCTCTGCGTGATCGTGATCTTCATGCCGCTGTCGGTCCTCAGCTACAAGCGGCACCTCTAGCCGTGAATCCGGTGCCCCCACCCGATGGACGGGCGACGCCCGGACGGCGTCCCGCCCGGTCAACTGCCCGGCCAGCCATCCAGCCATCCAGTCAGGCGTTCGGCCAGATGCTCGACGAGAGCGCGGGCCTCGTCGAGCACCTGGGCCGGCCGCCGTCCGGCGACGCTCGCCCGGACCGCCGCGAGCGTGCCGGGCGCGCGGCGCTCGGCGAGCGGCTCGATCCGCGACCACCCCATCGACGGGATCGTCGCGGGGTAGGCGAACCGTTCCGCGAGCGCCAGCAGCCGGACCGCCTCCTCCGGGGCCATCCCGGCCAGACCGTCTCCGGGCGCCGGGAGGTTCTCCCGAAGACCCCAGGCGCCCAGTGCGAACAGCACCGTCCCGTACACCGGGTAGTCGGCGCCGTCCTGCCCGCGTCGGAACGCTTCGACGCAATGGGTGAGGCAGGCCCGGAACAGGCTGTGACCGGTGGCGAGGTCGTCGGCCGTGCTCGCGTGCCGGGCGAACGCGGCCACCGTCGCCGCGTCGCACACGAGCACCCAGGGCTCGAGGCCGGTGGGTTCCACGCCCGGCAGCCGCAGGGCCCGCATCTCCTCCGCCGCGTCCACGTACCGGCGTAGACCACCGGTCGTGTCGCCGCGGGCGATCATGATCTCGGCCTCGGCGGTGGCCATCATCCTGCCGCCGAGCCCCGTCCTGTCCTCCGAGACACTCTGGGCGAGGTAGCTCTCGGCCGCTTCGAGCCGGCCGTCGTTGATGGCGTCGAACGCCAGCAGCACCCTGAGCTGCGCGACGTCGTCGTGGGCGCCGAGCCGTTCCAGGACGGGCAGTGCCTCGCGAGCACACGACCGGGCGGTGGTGACGTCCCCGAGCTGCATCGACAGCGCGGCGAGCTGGGTGCGCAGCACGGCCGCGATCCACGGGCCGTCCTGCGGCGCGGTGAGCGCCAGCGCCCGTTCGGCGCAGGCCGCCGCCGTCCGCGGAATACCGTCGTTCTCCCACAGATGGGTCAGCCACATCAGCGCGGCCAGGCGCGTGTGCCGGTCGGCGTCGTCCGCGAGCCGTTCCAGCCGTGCCGTGGTGTCCGCGGGCCGGGCCGGATCGAGCGCGAGCTGCGCCCGCACCGAACCGGCCAGCCACGTGTTCTCCGCGTCCGCCGGATCGAGCGGCACCAGCAGTTCGCAGGCCTCCTCCGAGTACCTGACGGTCATGAGCATCTTCGTCCGCAGGACGGCGATCCGGCTGGCCAGGGTCGCCGAGGCCGCCGCTGGCGGCGGGGCCCAGTCGTGCAGGGCCTCGGCGACCGCGTTGGCCAGCACCATCATCCGCGTGTGATCGCCTCGGATCTCCCAGAACGGATTGAGCACCGCCAGCAGCCGCACGACCGCCTCGGTACCGCCGTCGACCAGCGCGGCCCGCAGTTCGTCGGCGAGGTTCGTCTCCTCGGCCGCGACCGCGTCGATCGCCGCGAACTGCCGCTCACTGAGCAGGTCCGCGCCGTGCCGGGTGACGTAACCGACCGCCCAGGCCCGCTGGGCCCGCCGCGCCGACACCTGCTCGCCGGCCTCGGCCAACCGCAGCCGGCCGAACTCGCGGACGGTCTCCAGCATCCGGTAGCGGACCCCGTCGGCCGACTCACGCACGCTCAGCAGCGACTGGTCGACGAGGTTCTGCACGGCGTCGACCGCGTCGAAGGGCTCCGGACCAGCCCCCTCACCAGCGGGGCCGAGCACCTCCTCCGCGGCGTCGAGGGTGAACCCGTCTGGAAAGAGCGCCAGCCGACGCAGCGACCGCCGTTCCGGCTCGGCCAGCAGGTTCCACGACCAGTCGATCACCGCGAACAGCGTGCGGTGACGGTCCGGCGCGCCGCGGTCGCCGCCGCGCAGCAGGGCGAAGCGGTCCGCCAGCCGCCGGTCGACGTCCTCCACCGACATCGCGCGGACCCGCGCCGCCGCCAGCTCGATCGCCAGCGGAAGACCGTCGAGCCGGTGGACGATCCGGTCGACCACCTCGGGGTCGAGCCGGACGGTGGGCCGGGCCGCGGTGGCGCGCTGGCGGAAAAGCTCGATCGCGTCGGTACGGGCCAACTCCCCGAGCAGGTAGACCCGCTCGGCGCTGATCGCCAACGGCGCCCGGCTCGTGGTGAGCACCCGGACGTCCGCGGTGGCCGTGACGAGGAAGGCGACCAGCTCGGCGACCTCCTCGACGAGATGCTCGCAGTTGTCCAGCAGCAGCAGGCTCGACCCGCGCGAGAGCTGCGCGGCGATGCGCGTGCGCAGGTCGGCGCGCTGGCCCGGGGACAGCACCCGGCGCTCGCCGATCGAGTCGCGGACACCGAGCGCGGAACCGACCTCGCCGAGCAGGTCCTCGGGCGCCGTCACCCCGACCAGGTGGACGACGTGCACCATCGGCAAGGTGCTCTCCCGGGCGAGCACATGCGCCAGCCGGGTCTTGCCGAGACCACCCGGCCCGACGATCGACACCACCCGTGACCGGTCCAGCAACGTCCGCAGCCGGTCGACGTCGCGCTGCCGGCCCAGCAGGGGAGTGGCGTCGTAGCGGATGCCGTCGCGGACGGGCTGGTCGGCGACGAGCAGGTCGCGCTGCTGCCGGGTGAGTGCCTCCCCGGGGCTGATACCGAGCCGTTCCCGCAGGTCCCGCCGGTAGCGTTCGAAGCGCTCCAGAGCCGCGCCCGCCCCGCGGACGGCGGCCTCGCTGCGCAGCAGATCGACGAGCAGGGCCTCGTCGTCGGGCCGCTCGGCGTGCGCCGTCTCCAGGAGCCCCAGTGCCTCGGCGTGCCGGTTTGTTCGGCTCGCCGCCCGGGCCAGCAGCAGCCGGGCCGTCGCCAGATCGCGGCCGGCCGCCCGGCGCAGGTCGGCGAGCGGCCCCTGGTCGCCCCCCGGCACCGGTAACAGCGACGCGCCGAGCGCCAGCGCTTCCCGGGCCCGCTCGGCGGCGGCGGGCGGATCAGCCGCGAGGAGGGTGTCAGCCTCGGCGACGAGCCAGCTGAGCAGGCAGCTGTCGACCTCGGTCGGGGGCAGGTCGAGCCGGTAGCCCTCGCCGTCGCGCACCACCGCGGCGCCGCCGCAGGCCGCCCGGGTTCGGGAGACGACCACCTGAAGACCCTTGGTCGCATTGGCCAGCGGCTCCCCGCGCCAGATCAGCTCCACCAGCCGCTCGGCCCGCACCGGACGCCCTCGCTCCGCCGCCAGCGCCGCCAGCAGCGCCCGCGGCCGGTCGCCGACCACCGGGATGCCGTTCCAGTGCACCCCGTCCAGGAGAGTGAGGCCGATGCCCACCCCGGTCACTCTAGAGCGGCGAACTGTGATCGTCGTGGCGGAGGGGCGGCCGGGCGGTCAGGGCCGTGGTGATCGCCGGCCGGGTGCTCCGGCCGCGCTGGGAAGGGGCACTCGGCAGTCCCGCTCGGGACGCCTGGCCGCCGGGCTCGGGATGCGCCATGTGGCCGGGGAGGGGCACGACCGTGCGGCTGGCCGGCCACACGGCACATCGGCAGCCGTCTCCCGTATCACCGGATGAATTCGCGGCGAATATCAGGCGACCGAGTAGACCGCGGCTCTCTCCGCCCGTGTCGAGGCCCATACGGTACTCAAATCGACACGTCGGGCCGGTGGGGCATTCGGGGGCGAGCTGAATCGTGAGCTGGCTGAGCGCCGAGAATGTCGTGGCCGTGCTTACCGCGGCGCTCGGCATAGTGGCGTCCTTCGCGGTGGTCTGGTACGAGCGCCGGGTGCCGCGCCGCAGGCGCATTGGCTACCGCGTGCAGATGGACATGCCCATCGGCGGCGACAACCGTGACGGGCAGGGCCAGGAAAACATACGGCTGGGCTTGTTCAACGATCTCCCCGACATGTCGGACGCCACCCTCGTCCTGCTGCGGGTCGAGAATGACGGCGCGCAGAGCGTCGCCGGCAACGACTACACCGGCGGCGACCTGCACGGTCTCACCGCCGTCTTCACGGATCGCATCGTCAGGGGTGTGACCGTCACCCAGCCCAACGCCGACCACCTCATGGAGCACTTCGCGCCTTCGAGGGGGATGCGGCACAGCGGCAACACGATCTACCTGCCTCGTGTCCCGCTCGACAGGGGTGAGCACTACAAGCTTCTGGTGCTCCTGACCGGCGGTAGCGTCGGCTGTGCCGTCCGCGTCGCCGGCGGGATCCAGGAAGGGGCGGTGAAGCCCAACCGGAGCACGACAGTCGATGACAAGCCGCCCCTGTTCAGTCGGCCCGCTCGCCTGATCACCATTGTGCTCACCCTCTGCGTCATGGTGCTGGCGAGCATCATCGTCGTGGGCGACGATCCACCTCCGCCCATCGGCTGCGCCACGGGGCGGCTGACCGTCAACGGGTCCACGGCCTTCGCGCCGGTGGTGCAGGAAATCGCCAGCAGATACGAGTCGGACTGCCCCGACTCGGACATCACCGTGGAGGCGCGCGGCAGCAACGAAGGGGCACTGCGGCTGGTGGAGGCGGGCGAGTCCGACAAGGGATCCCCGGCCATGATCGTCATCCATGACGGTGCCCGTTCGCAGCTTGACGTGCGGCTTCATGGGGAGCGGGTGGCCATTTCCGCCTTCGCCGTCGTGGTGAACGACAAAGTGTCGGTCAGGAGCCTGACGATCGAGCAGATACGCCGCATCTACCGGGGCGATGTCGTCAACTGGAACCAGGTCGGCGGCCCCGACCTCCCGATCCTGCTGGTGAGCCGTGACGCCAACTCCGGTACCCGTGACCTGTTCCGGCGCCGCATCCTCGCCGGCATGGGCGAACCCGCCTTCACCTCGCAGGACTGCGAGCACAAGAATTTCCCACAGGACAAGGTCATCCGCTGTGAGCTCGACAGCACCGAGCGGGTACTGAGAAATGTGGCGAGGCTGCCGGGTGCGATCGGGTACGGCGAACTGCGTACCGCCGAGGCCGTCGAGGGCCTGCACACCGTGCGCATCGACGGGCAGGAACCGTCGATCGAGGCGATCGGGAAAAGTGCCTATCCCTTCGCGGAGGTCGAATACGCGTACACCTTCGGGCAGCCGCCCGCCGGCTCCCTCACCGTGAGCTTCCTCGACTACCTGACGAGGGGCGGTGGGCAGAACGCCATCAAGGATCACGGTGACCTGCCGTGCTACAGCCCGGAAGGCTTCAGGCGTTGCCAGGAGGGATCCTGAACCTCCACCGGCGACGGTGGGCGGGATGCCGACCGGAGTGAGACCCGGCGGAGCCTGACCAGATCGTGATCCGCGCGGTCAGGACGGCAAGGATCTCCGCGCAGATCGCCAGGGCGATCTCCTCGGCGTGCGGCGAGGACACCCCGCCGAGCAGCACCAGGCGCGTCATCGGGACGAACAGCTCGACGACGGTCGTGCCCTGCCGGGCGGCCGCCGTCCCTGCCGCTGGTTTGGGTCGACGTCCTCCACCTCGGCGATGAGCCGGCCGTCGCCGGCGTCGCGGCGCAGGGCCGCTCAGCTGTCCGGCACGTCACGGATCAGCACGCCGCGTACCAGCGCGGTCATCGTCCGGGTGGTTTCCGGCCGGCTCAGGCGCAGGTCGCGGCGCAGCAACTTCCACGTGTAGACGTCGGTCGCCGCGTGCAGCGCGTTGAGGCCGCGCAGCCGGTCCGCCGGCACGGTGGGCAGGTGGGGTGCGAAGACCTCCTCGATCAGGCCCGGTGCGCGGCCCGGGCCTGATCGAGGATGGTGGCCAGGAGCTCGATCGCCGCCGAGCGCGACGCCGGCGACAGTTACTGGTGATCGGGCCAGGTCAGCCCAGAGCTGGCTGCTCGTCCTGCTGGCCGAGCTCGCCGACGGGCGCGTCCGGGGCGCGCATCCGCCAGGCGTCGGTCACGAGCTCCCGCAGGCGTTCGACCGTCACCGCTGCCAGGCGCACCATCACCAGGGGCAGGCCGTCGTAGGCCGGAGTGGTGAAGAAGATGTCAGGCTCGCCGAGCAGGAGCGCCTGCTTTTCGGCCTCGTCGCCGACGAACAGCACCGCGATGTCAGTTCGGATCAGGCGTGGTTTCCCCGGCATGCGCTCGGGATACGACCAGACGAACCCTTTGCCTTCCACCCGGAAGTCAAAGCCCTCGCTCTCGATCTCCACCACGTGCGGCAGTGCCAGTGCCAACCGGCTCACATCGTCAGCGTCAGCCATCGAGATCCCCCCGAGAACGCGCCCGCAGCATGCGACGAGGCTATCCTCCGGCATCCGGGAACGCTTTTGGGTAACTTGGTCCGGGCTGTCTGGCTGAGTTGTCCGGCCGATTCGGGGGCGGAGCGTGACGAGTTACGTCTGGCAGCGTTCGTTGGCCGCGTTGTCGGCGCTGGGCGGTGTACTGATCCTGGCCTGCTGGCTGCTGACCGTCTTCACACCGGTGCCGGTCCTTGTGCCGGTGGCCGTCGTGACCGGCCTCGCCGTCCTGCAGTACCTGGTGGGGCCGCGGGTCGTGGAGTGGCTGGCCCCGGCCCGCGAGCTGGAGCGTGGCGCCGACGGGTATCTCAGCGACGAGCCGGTCGCCGCGATCGTCGCCCGGCAGTGCCGGCTCGCCGGCATTCCGCTGGTCCGGCTCGGCATCGTCGAGGACGGCGACCCCAACGCGTTCACCTTCGGCCGGACCAGGCGGGACGCACGTATCCGGATTTCCCGCGGGCTGCTCGACCGGCTCAACGACCGCGAGGTCGAGGCGGTCGTCGCGCACGAAATCGGGCACATAAGGAATCGGGACTTCGCCGTGATGACGGCGCTGTGCGTGGTGCCGACCCTCATGTACTACGCGGCGGCCGGCGCGCGCAGCAGCGACCAGTCCGGGGACAACGACCCGGTCAGGCTGATCGGGTCCGCCGCCTACCTGCTCTCCGAGCTGGCGCTGCTCAGCTTCTCGCGCGCCCGCGAGCTGGGGGCCGACCACGCTTCCTGCGCGATGACCGGGGACGGCGACGCACTGTGCTCCGCCCTCGTCAAGATTGTGTACGGGATGGGGGAGCGGGATCAGGATCTCGCCGCCCGCGTCCACGCGCTGCGGGAGAGCGACGAGAAAAGAGCGGCCCGTCGGCTGGCCCGCCGGGAGAGCAGGGTCCGGGCAGTCGGTGCCCTCGGTATCGCCAGCAGCGGCTCGGCGCCGTCCGTCGGCCTGATCGGCCCGGAGCTGCCCCCCGAGCGCCTCGTGCGGGCGTTGCGCTGGGAGGCCACCAGCCCCTGGGCGCGCTGGCTGGAGATCCTCTCCACCCATCCCCTCGTCTCGACCCGGATCGCCGCACTGGAGTCGAGTGGCCTGCCCGGTGCGCCCCGGCAGTGGCGGGGAGCCCGGGCCGCGGCGCGCGGAGGCCCCGGCGAGTGGGTCCGGGCCCGCGGCCAGTTCCTGGTGGAGCTGCCCGTGTACTTCGGCGGCTGGATCTGCCTGGGGGCCGCGCTGATCCTCGCCCGCCGCGGGCCCGACCACTACGACCTGGGCTTCCTCGCCGGGCTGGTGACGGCCGCCGGTGCGCTGCTGCTGATCCGCGCGGTCCTGCGGGCGCCGCTGGGCACTCCGGAGCCGGTCGGACGGCTCACCGACCTGCTCGACCGGCTCGACGCCGGGCCACTCGGCGCGATACCGGTCAGCCTGCGCGGGACGATCGTGGGCCGGGGCGGGTTCGTGACCTCGCCCGACCTCGTCCTCGCGGACGCCAGCGGGACGGTGCCCGTCGTGTACCGCCACCCGGCGCCGGGCGGGGGGATCCTGTTCGCGCTGACCCGGGCCCAGTCCTTCGTCGGAGACGAGGTGGTGGTGACCGGGTGGTATCTGCGCGCGCCCCATCCGTACGTCGAACTGCGCACCGTGACCGGCGCCGAGGCCGGAACCGTCCGGTGCTGGCTTTTCGCCGCACGCTATCTGCTGTCCGCCGCGGTGCTCCTCGCCGGAGCCCTGCTGTTCGTGTGCGCCCCCTGAGCCCGATCCTCAACCCGGCCTGGTGCGGTGAGGATGATGCCCCGCGACAGCGGATGTCTCGGCGGACGTCAGGGGGACAGCCCGGCCGCGCGCAGCGGCCGGAAGAACGCGCGGATGTCCGCCACGACGAGTTGTGGTTCCTCAGCCGCTGCGAAGTGGCCGCCACGGCTCATCCGGGTCCAGTGCACGAGGTTCGCCTCGCGCCGCGCGAGAGCGCGGGGCACGTGCGTCAGCTCGTACGGGAACACGGCGATGCCCGTCGGTGACTCCAGGACGGGCCGACGGTCGTGCGAGGGGGTCCACGGCCGCTGGAACGAGTCGGCGTAGAACCGCAGCGAGCCGCCAACGGTGCCGGTGAGCCAGTAGAGGGCGAAGCTCGTGATGAGATCGTCCTTGCTGAAGCGGCGTTCCACGTCGCCGCCGCAGTCGCTCCAGGCCCGCCGCCGCTGAACCATCCAGGCCGCCAGGCCGGCGGGGGAGTCCTGCAACGCCCAGGCCAGGGTCCGGGGTTCGAAGGTGTGCGTCAGGAAGTGCGTGAGGTTGAGCGTCGCGGGGCGCTGCCGGTCGAAGTCGTCGACTTCCTCGGGCGCGAAGTCGTCCCGGCTCACCCCGCCCAGGTCGGTGCCGAGCAGCGCGGGGAACGTCAGATGTGCGCCGACGAGCCGCTCCGCGAACTCGTGGGCGAGTTGTGCGGTGACGTACGCGCCCGAGTCGCCGCCGTGCGCGCCGAAACGCTGGTAGCCGAGTTTGGCCATGAGCTTCACCCACAGCACGGCGGTCTGCCGAAATCCGACTCCGGCCGGGGAGGGCGACGAGAAGACCGAGCCGGGCAGGGACGGCACGACGACGTCGAAGGCGTCCGCGGGATCGGCGCCGAAACGTTCGGGATGGGCGAGCGGCTCGATCACCTTCCGGAAGTCCCAGAAGGTCCACGGCCACCCGTGGGTGAGGACGAGCGGAAGCGGTGCGGGGCCGGAGCCGCGTTCGTGGAGCGCATGGACGGTGACACCGTCGATCTCGCCCCGGACGTGCGGCCACCGGTTCATCGCCGCCTCGTGCGCGCGCCAGTCGTACCGTGTGGCCCAGTACTCGGTCAGCTCGCGCAGGTACGGAGCGGGCACGCCGTAGTGCCAGCTGTCGTCCCGCCCCGGCTCTTCCGCCCGGACCGTGGTGCGCAGCCGGTCGCCGAGCACCGCCAGCCGGTCCTCGCTGATGTGGATGCGAAAAGGCTCGACCGCCACGTGTTCACCCTCCGGCCACGATTACCAGGTGAGACGGCCGGCGGTCAGCTGACGGTGAGGCCGTTGTCCATGGTGTAGACGGCGCCGGTCACCGACCGGGCCGCACCCGAGGCGAGAAAGGAGAACAGCGCGGCGACCTCGGTCGGCTCGGCCAGGCCCCGCAGGCCCGCCATACGACGGGCAAGGTCGGGGTCCATGCCGGCCGGGAACGTCATCGCCGACGCGATGTTCGTGTTGGTGCCCGCCGGGGCGATGGCGTTGACGCGCAGCGGCGTCTTGAGGAACTCGACGGCCAGCGCCCGGGTGAGCTGGATGACGCCACCCTTGCTCATGCAGTAGGCGGCGGAGTACGGGAGCCCCTGAATACCGGCGTTGGAGGCGATGTTCACGATGTTGCCACCCGTCTCCAACAGGTGCGGAATGGCGGCCTGAGCCAGGAAGAAGTAGGCGTCGAGGTTCACGCCCATCACCCGCCGGTACTGCTCCAGAGTCACCTTCGTGGTGTGCTCGGCCAGGTAGATACCGGCGACGTTGCCCAGTACGTCCAGCTGCCCGAACTCGTCGACGCACGCGGCCACCGCCTCGGCGCACACAGCCGGGTCGCTGACGTCAGCCTGGCGGACCGACACCGTGCCCACGGTGAGCGCCTTCGTCTCGGCCAGCCGGCCCTCGTCGATGTCGAGGGCGAACACCGAGGCGCCTTCCCCCGCCAGCCGGATGGTGATCGCCCGGCCCATGCCTGATCCGGCGCCGGTGATGAGGGCGACCTTGCCCTCGAACAAATCTGTCACGACTGACATCCCTCGTTTGGTAGATGGCCACAGGGCGCTGGGTCAGGGCGGCGGTCAGGACGACCGTTGATCGACGAAAATGCCAGGCTGGCCGGCGTGGATCTCGATCCACTCGGCGCCCTCGTCACCGGCCCGCCAGGCATAGAGAAGGTCGGGCGTGAAGAAGCCCATGCCGGCCCCCACGCGCCGCCTGCCGAAGATCAGCTCGCCGCGGAGGACGTAGTTCAGCTGATGGGTACCGTGGCGATGGGGCTTGACCTTCTCGCCCGGCGCGGCGGTCTCATGGTAGACGCAGAGTTCCGGCGACTGGAGAATCGTTCTGGTAACCAGGTCGCGGCCGAACAGGTCCAGGTACTGCCGGGTTTCCTCGGAATCCCCCATGATATCCACGTTGGTACGGCCCGGGAGCTCGTTGACGTCGAAGAAGAACTGTCGAGGTCTCTCCTCTTCGCCGTTCCGGTCGGTGTCGCCGTCCATCAGAACGCTCCTTCCAGTTCGATTCGTGACCATCAATGGTTATCTGACGGTCAGGCTGGCGTAGCCGCTTCGGTAGTAGAGGAGCGGAGCGGCACCCTTGTCGTCGACCGCGAGATCGCGGACCTTCCCGACGACGATGGTGTGGTCGCCGGCCTCGTGGAGAGTCTCGATGCGGCAGTCGATCCACGACGCGACGCCGGGCAGGATCGGGGCGCCGGACGGCGCGGGCCGCCAGGGGACGTCGCGGAAGCGATTCTCACCCCGCACGGTGAACCGGCGTGACAGTTCCTCCTGGCCGTCGGCGAGGACGTTGACGCAGAACCGGCCGGTGGCCCGGATCGACGGCCACGTGGTGGAGGTGTGCGCCACGCAGAACAGCACGAGCGGAGGAGCGAGCGACACCGAGCTGAACGAGTTGGCCGTGAGACCCACGGGACCGTCGGCCGGGTGCGACGCGGTGACGACCACGATTCCCGTCGCGAACGTTCCAAGCGCGTTCCGGAAGGCGTTCGTGTGGTCGTCGGTGTGGTTCGGGGGCCGTGTGCCGCTCATGTCCCCGGCCCCGCCTTCCGCAGGACGGGTTCCAGGCGGTCGGCCATGACCGCATGGCCGTCGTCTCCGGGGTGGACGCCGTCGGCCAGGAGCGACTCGTCCAGCAGGGTCTCGCCGTGCACGAGGGTGAGCGACGGGTCGCCGCCGTCGATGCGTGCCTGGACGAGGGACGCCATCGCGACCCGTAGATCGTCGAGCGTGGCGCCGACGCGGTTGGGGGTGGTCTCGGCGTCCGGGCGGCGGATCGGCGTGGTGACCACGATCGGCTTGTCCGGGTGCCCCTGCCGTACCACGGTGAGGAAGACGTCCAGCCCGGCGCGCAGCAGTTCGGCGGTGTGCGGGATCGTCGACCAGCAGTTGGTGCCGTAGCTGATGCTGATCAGTGCCGCCGGGACGCTCGCCAGGTGTTCGGCGGAGGGGATCTCGCCGCGGGCGGCGCCGGCGTAGCCGAGGTTGCAGACGTCGAGGCCCAGCCGGCGGCCCAGCCGCGCGGGCCAGGACGAGCCCGCCGAGCTGGCGACCCAGCCCTCGACGATGGAGTCACCGTAGGCGAGCCACCGTGGACGGGGCGGTCCCGGTTCGAGGGAACCGCCAACCGGGGCGAGTGAGAGCACGGTCGGGCGCATGCGTTCGGGCAGGTACACGGTCGTCGTCCGCGTGCCGGCGTTCAGGGGCAGCTCCACGGTGCCCTCGCCGTGGACGGCCGGGGCGGTCGCCAGCAGTGAGTCGCCCACCCACATCTCGAAGGTCTGGCCGACGCCGGGGCCGCGTGGGCCGCGGGCGTCGCACTCGGTGCGATACGCGACGACCACCGCCTCGGCGTCGCCCTGTAATTCGAGCCGGACTCCGACCGGAATGGAGGCCGCCTGCCATGTTCCGCCCGGCAGGCGCGGCGCGTCCGTGGTAACCGCGCGCGGGTAGGGAATCTCCGGCGTACCAGCGAACGGGCTACCCCGGAGAAATGGGCGTGGATCAAGCGACGGCATCACGACCTCGCATTCACCGTTGCGTGGCCCGGATGCCTGACGCTTCGAGACCGCCGCATTGTTCCGTATCTGGAACAACCATCTTGCGTTCAGGAACGTAACGACCTGGGAGTGGGGGTGTCAACCGGCTGGGTTAGGGCTGGAGTTCGGGTCGAGCTGTCTGGCGGCGACCCCGTTGACATCGACGGAGCGGCGCTTATGGTGGTCACTGTACCAACCACGCCGTTTGCTATAACAAACGAGGCCGCCGTGAAACTGGATCTGCTGTACGAGGTGGACGTCCCGAAGCCGTGGTCGAAGCCCCATCCCCATGGGCAGCGCGAGGCCGAGCAGGCCGCCTACCGCGAGGCCATAGCCCAGATCCGCCTTGCCGACGAGATGGGTTTCCACACCTCCTGGCACGTGGAGCACCACTTCCGCGAGGGGCGGTCCCACTGCTCGGCGCCCGAGGTCCTCATCGGGGCGCTCTCGCAGGTCACCGAACGGATCCGGCTCGGCTTCGGGGTGACACTGCTGCCGCACGCGTTCACGTCACCCGTGCGTGTTGCCGAGAAGGTCGCCACGGCCGACGTCCTGAGTAATGGGCGTGTCGAATGGGGGACGGGCCGCTCGACCCCCATGGAACAGACCGCCTTCGGTGTCGACATCCCGCAGAGCAAGGATCAGGTACGTGAGGCGATCCAGGCCATTGTCGAGGCCTGGGAATCCGAATACTTCTCGTTCGAGGGAAAACACTGGCGATTCCCCGCGGCGGGCAACGTCCCCGTCCGCATGGTCACCCCCAAGCCGGTGCAGGATCCGCACCCACCCTGCTGGATGGCGGCGTCGAGCACGGGCAGCGCCCAGGCCGCCGGCGCCATGGGCCTCGGCCTGCTCTCACTGTCGATCATGCGGCCGCTGGAACAGATGGCGCAGACCATCCAGCTCTACCGGCGGGCCGCTGCCACCGCGCGGCCGATCACGCGCGTGGCCAACAACCAGGTCGCGGCCTACACGCTGGTCCACTGCGCGGACACGATGGCCCAGGCCGAGGCGAACGGGATCTGGGACGCCACCTGGTGGTGGTACCGGAACCTGGCCGAGTTCACGCTGGAGTGGGAGTTCCCGCACGCCTCCGAGCAGGAGCGGGAGAAGATGTTCCCGATCCTCGAGCAGCGGCGGAACGCGCCGCCGGATCCGAGGCAGTTCAGCGACGCCGACATGATCATCGTCGGTGATCCCGACGAGTGCCTGCGCAAGATGCTCCGCTACGCCGAGCTCGGGGTCGACCGGCTGCTCTGCTACGTGCAGTTCGGCCGGCTGTCCCACGAGGCCGTGATGCGCACCATCGAGCTCCTCGGCACCCACGTCATCCCCGAGCTCGAACGTCGCGAGGTCCAGGTCTCGACCTCGGTGACCGCCACCTGATCCCGATGATCCCGATCGCAGGCAGCGGCAGCGGCAGCGGCAGCGGCAGAGACAGAGGCGGCAGCGGAGGCGGGAACGATGACACGGCTGGATGAATCGGCGATCCCCGACTACCCCGGGCTGCTGCGCCTCGACGGACGGGTGGCGATGGTCGTGGGGGCCGGCCAGGGCAACGGCCGGCACACCGCCCACGCGCTGGCGTCGGTGGGAGCCAGGGTCGCGTGCGTCGACGTGGATCCCGACCTCGCCCGCGAGATAGCGGCCGAGGTGGGTGGCTTACCCTGCGTCGCCGACGCGCGCCGGCGCGACGACGTCGAGCGCATCGTCGCCGAGACCCTCGCGGCCTACGGGCGCCTCGACGCCGTCGTCGACATCGTCGGCATGGCCCTGTGGTCGACGCTGCTGGAGGTGACGGACGAGGACTGGGACGCGACCTTCGGGCTGGTGCTGCGGCACGCCCACCTCATCACGCAGATCGTGGGCCGGCAGATGGTGGCCGCCGGCGGCGGGGCGATGGTGTTCACCGCCTCGGTCAGCGGCCTTACCAGCGCGCCCAACCACGCCGCCTACGGAGCGGCCAAGGCCGGCCTGCTGTCTCTCGTGCGCACGGCGGCCGTCGAGCTCGGCCCGTCGAACATCCGGGTCAACGCCGTGGCACCCGGTTCCATCCGGACGCCGCGCATCATGCGCGCACTACAGGCACGGGGGGACGTCCCCCCGCCGCCGGCGGTGGAGCCGCTGGGCCGTTCGGGCGAGCCGCGCGACATCGCCGGCGCGGCCCTGTTCCTGTGCTCCGACCTCTCCCGGCACGTGACCGGCCAGACCCTCGTGGTCGACGGCGGAGCCACCGCCCGCTTCGCCTACATGGGCTCCGGACTGTCGTCGGCGGCACCGGCTGCTCCGGCGACGTCGCCCCCGGCGGTGCCGCCCTCGACGGCCACGCCGTCATGACCCGGGACGGGGCGGCCCTCGAGGAGGACGGACGCGCGGAGCCGGTCAGGGCGCTGGGCCGGGCGTTCGACCTCACCGGCCGGGTGGCGATCGTGACCGGGGCGGGCCACGGCATCGGCCGGGGCGTCGCCCGGGTGCTGGCGGCGGCCGGCGCCGTGGTGGTGTGCGCGGACGTCGACGCCGGGGCCGCGGCGGCGACGAGCGAGAAGATCGCCGCCGTCGGCGGGTCGGCGGCGCCGGCCGCCGTCGACGTGTCGCGCCGGGACCAGGTCCACGACCTGGTGCGCGCGGCGGCGTCGGAACACGGACGGGTCGACGTGATGTGCAACAACGCCGGAATCATCATCGACGTCCCGGTGCTCGATCTGTCCGAGGAACAGCTCGACCGGGTGCTGGCCGTCAACCTCAAGGGCGTGCTGTTCGGGTGCCAGGCGGCCGGGGCCGTGATGCGGAGCCAGCGGGCGGGCAGCATCATCAACATGGCGTCGGGTGCGTTCGACACCGCCCCCGCCCGCCTGGTGGCCTACTCGATCTCGAAGGCGGGGGTGGTCCAGATCACTCGTACGCTGGCGAAGGAGCTGGGCCCGGACGGGGTCCGGGTGAACGCCATCGCGCCGGGTCTGGTCGAGACCGACATCACGCGCCGCCACTACGCCGCCGAGGACGGGACCGTCGATGAGGACAAGCGCGAAAGATTCCTGGGACGGAGCCGGGATCTGGCGCCGCTGCGGCGCATCGGGACGACGGAGGACGTCGGCCACGCCGCGCTGTACCTGGCCTCCGAAGCCGCCCGGTTCGTCACGGGCCAGGTCCTGCGGCCCAACGGCGGCGCGTCGATGCCATGACGTGACCGCGCGGCGCAGGCCCGCCTGATGCCGCGGCCCGCCCCGGGGGTCGAGCGGACCGTCGCGCTCATCACCTTCCTGAGCCAGCATCCCGGCCGGCCTTTCGGCCTGTCGGAGCTGGCCCGGCGGCTGGAGATGAACAAGGCGACCGCCCACGCGATGCTCGCCACCCTCAGCGACGCCGGCTGGCTGCTGCGCGACCCGGAGGACAAGACCTACCGCCTCGGGCCCGCCCTGGTGGCCGTCGGCGACGCGGCCGCCGGATCCGGGCGCCACGCCCTCGAGCTCGCGCGGCCGCACATGCGCCGGCTCAGCGACGAGCTCGGTGTCCAGGCGGTGGCGAGCTCCGTCATGGGCGAGGACATCGTCGTCCTCGCCGTCGAGGGGCACGCCGCGACGCCCGTCGGGTTCGGATCAAGGCCCGGTAACCGGGTTCCGCTGTCGCCGCCGCTCGGGACGGTCTTCATCGCCTGGTCCGACACCGAGACCGTCGAGCGGTGGCTGCGCCGGCTGAGCCCCCGTCCCGACGACCACCGGCTCGGCATCTACCGCGACGCCATCAAGGCGATCCGGCTCCGCGGTTACACGGTCGCGCTCGACGACGACCGGCACCACAGCCTGGCCCGGGCGCTGAGAACACTGGCCGCGGGCGACGGTGACGCCGAGGTCCGTGCCGCGGTCGAACGCGTCATCCAGGCCCGGGGCGTCGACGACGACTACCTGCTCGTCGACCTCGGCGGCATCGAGTCCTACCAGCTCAGCCTGATCGGGGCGCCGGTCTTCGACGGCGCCGGCCGGGTGTGCCTGGCGGTCACCCTCGCGGGCTTCCCGCACCGCCTGAGCCCACAGCAGGTCGTTCCCTACGGCCGGCGGCTGACCGCGGCCACCACGGCGATCACCCGGGAGATCGGTGGACGCCCACCCAACCAGGCGGGGAGCTGACCCTGGGCCCGGCGCCGCCCGCCCCGTTGCCGCCGGCGCGGGAGCAACATGCCTTGATGGTCAGCTCGCGCCCGGGTACCAATGCCGGGACAGGGGGCCGGACACCCATGCCGCGACAGGGAGAGACGATGGGCTTCTACGACGATCAGGTGCTTCCCCGGTTCATCGACCTTGCCCTGGGCAGGCCCGTGGAGACCACCCGGGCGCGGGTGGTCTCCGGGCTGACCGGCGAGGTCCTGGAGATCGGGTTCGGCTCCGGGCGCAACCTGCCCCATCTCCCGCCGCAGGTCACCCGGCTGCTCGCCGTGGAACCCGCGGTGGTCGGTCGCAGGCTGGCCGCCGGCCGGCTCGCCGCCACCGCCGTCCCGGTCGAGTTCGTCGGCGACGACGGCCAGCGGCTCCCCGTCCCGGACACGTCGGTCGACCACGTACTGGTCACCTGGACGCTGTGCACCATCCCGGACGTCGAACGCGCGCTCGGTGAGGTGCACAGGGTGCTGCGCCCCGGCGGGACGCTGCACTTCGTCGAACACGGCCGTTCACCGAGACCCGGTGTCGCCCGGTGGCAGGACCGCCTCACTCCCCTCTGGGGGCGGTGCTTCGGCGGCTGCCATCTGAACCGGCCGGTCGACAGGCTGATCGAGAACGCCGGGCTCACTCTCGACACCATCGAGACCTACCGGATGGGCGGGCCCGAGTTCTTCGGCTTCGCCTACGAGGGCATCGCGTCCAAAACGGACTGACAGCGGTGGTCGGCGCGGTCCCGGGCAGCGCCCGGTAGGGCCGCCGACACCGGATCAGTCGAAGACGATCACCTGACGGCCGACGACGTCACCGCGGGCGAGTGCTCCCAGGTTATCGTTGATGTCCTCGAACTTCACCGTGGTGACGGCGTGTCTGATCCGCCCCGCCGCGGCAAGGGAAAGGACTTCGGTGAGGTCGTTGTAGTTGCCCCAGAACGATCCGAAGTAGGAGAGTTCGGTGCCCACGATCACGTTCAGTGGTACCTCTACCTTGGTACCCATGAGTCCCACCGAGGCAACTGCTCCCTCGGCCGCGAGAATCCCGAAGTCGAGCGCGATCGACGCGGGGGCACCGGCGCAGTCCAGGATCGCGTCGACCGTCCGCCGTCCGGTGAGCCTCTCCAGGTCGTCCTGTACCTGACTGGAGCTCAGGTCACGGGTGTTCACGGTGTGATCGGCACCGTTGCGCCGGGCGAGCTCCAGCTTCTCGTCGGTGCGGGAGAACGCAACCACGGTGGCTCCACCGCCGAGCAGCTTTGCGTACTGCACGGCGTAGCTGCCGAGTCCGCCGATGCCGGCGACCACCACGGTGCGCCCCGGTCCGAGTTTTCCAGCCGCCCGCAGTTTCTTCACCCCGCGGTAGGGAGTCAGCCCGGCATCGGTCAACGGCGCGAGATTCTCCGCCTTCTGGTCGCCGCCCGGCACCCGGACCAGGTGCCGATGGGGAACCACCACGTATTCCGCGAAGCCACCGGGCGGGCCGAATCCGATCCATCCACCGGTCCCGGTACACAGTTGTTCATTGCCCGCATGGCACTGGCGGCACGTTCCATCTCCCCACCCCGGGTTGACCACCACCAGGTCGCCTTCGGACAGGCCCGCCGAACGCGGTACGGCAGAGCCGATTCCGGCCACGCGGCCTGCGACCTCGTGCCCGGGTACGGCCGGGAACTCCATCGGTGCGGCCGGCTGGAAGTAGCCCTCGAGCAACTGGTGGTCGCTGCGGCAGATCCCGGCCGCCGCCACCTTTATCAGGACCTCGCCCACCCCAGGAGCAGGCACCGGAATCTCCTCGAGCCGCAGTGGCTCATGGTACCCGTACATTCGGGCCGCTTTCATCAGCACGGCGATCTCCTTCGCTCCGCCGGAACATGCGTTGTTCTACCCCGAGTTGCCAGTTCCAAGCGTGCGCGCGTTCCAGGCAGATCACGCGCTTTCGGGGAAGTTTTTCGCTCGATCAGTCGTCGGAACTAACTACATTTATCTATTTACCCAGGTCGGGGCATAGTTTCTGATCGTGTGTGCTGCCCCAGGGCACCCTTTCGGGAGAGGACGACATCTTTCGGGCGGCCGGGTCCCAGGAACCCACTCGGCTGGACGTGGCCGGCGGGCTCGTCGTCGAACGCAGCGCCGACGAGGTGGTCGCCCCGGTGTTCTCGCTGTCCAGCGCGGCCCCCCGCCTGTTCGGTGACCGGCGGGGGGCGTTCGAGCGCGACCTGCGCGGACTTCTGCGGGAGACCTCGGCGACCGGCCGGTTCTCCGAGCGCACCCGTGACCTCAGGCTCGAACTCCGGCGACCGTAACCATCTTCTCGCGCGCGCCCCGGCGAGAGCGTCCACCCACGTCAGCCGCTCGTGCCGTCGGCGCAGAGGCGTGGGCGGGCGACCTGGAACCCGGTGCCCGTGGGGTTGACCTGGACGAAGGCGTAGCAGTTGAGCGCCCCGGTCCGGTTCGTGGCCAGGTCGACGGGTTCGATCAGGCCGCCTGCGTCGTAGTCGGACACTGACCGCAGCGCGCTGATGAATCCGTCGCGGGTGGGGCAGTCACCGGCGAGGTCGAGTCCGCGCAAGAACATGTCGGCGTAGATGTACGCGTTCATCGCGAACTGCTGCTCTGGCTGCGTGGCTTCCGGCGCGTAGCGGACCATCGCGGCGCGGTACCGGTCGATGGCCGCGCCGCCCGCCTCGAAGGGGCGGAAGTACGCGGGGATCGAGACGCCCGCGAGTGCCGGGCCCAGGGTGGGCAGCAGGCCCTGGTCGTACCCGGTGAACGAGACGGTGGTGGCGAGGTTCAGGTTCGCCGTACGTACGGCGCCCATGATCTCGGCGAGATCCTCGGTGGTCGTGAAGCCAACCAGCGCGTTGACGCCGGAGGCCGCCAGCTGCTGGGCCACGTGGGCCGGGCTGTCAGCGCTGTGCGCGTAGGAGATGGTGTCGGTCACGGTGAGCCCGACCGACTCGAAGGCGCTCTTGTACATCTTGATGACATCCAAAGTGGACGCCGACGACCCCGTGATCACGACGCCGACCTTGCTGCCGCCGCTGTCCCGGAGGTAGCGGCCGATCGTGACCGGCGAGGCCTGGTACATGGTGGAGAACATGTTCTGGTATCCGGCCCAGGTCGGCAGACCGAACCCGATGACGGGAACATTCTGCTTCGCCAGGTCCGCCGGTGCGTTGCCGAAGGCGGTGGTGATCGTCACGAGGCCGAAAGTACTGTCGCCGCGGAGGAGCTCCTGGATGACGCGGGCGTTCTGGGTGGGGTCGTTCGCGTCGTCACGCCACTGGTAGACGATCTTCCGGCCGTGTACCCCGCCCTCCTCGTTGGCCAGGCCGAACCGGGCGTCTGCCCCGGCTCGGGCCGAGGCGAACGCGTCACTGCCCACGCCCGAATCGGAGAACACCAGGCCGAGGTTCACCTCGCCGGGGGTGACGCCAGGGCTGTCGCACGTCGCGGCGTTTGCCGCCCCCGGTGTCGAGGAGCAACCAGTGACTGCCGCAACGAGAACCGCGGCAGCCACGCCAAGTAACCGTGTCGTTCTACCTAAGCGCACCCGTACCTCCACGATGGATCGACGAAGACGGTGGAGGGCATCGGTGCGGCGCACCAGCTTGTCTTCCGCCGTCGGTCAGGTCATTTCTCTAGCCTATTTAGACGATGTCGCAGCTCAGGATGGTAGCGACCGGCCCCGCTCGACGTTCCGAGGGGCGGGTCGGACTCGCCTTCGAGGCGGGAGCGAAGGCGCGAGGGCGATTGGCCCGGCCGCGCGATTTCCGCGCCGACTCGTCGGCGGGACTCTCTCCGCAGCGGACTTCGCCAACGGTAGTGACCGCTAACCCTTGGGTGATTTGGTCACATAGGAAGACTTTGTCCGAGAAGCGTCATCTCCCGGTGTCAGCCGGCTGAGGACGTCCGGCGTACGGTCGAGAGCTGGCCGGGGGCGGCAAGCCTGCCGAGGGGCCGCGCAGGGGCGGGATGCGCTCGACCACCTGGCCGCTCTCGCGCTGATCGCGCGGTGGTCACTCCTCATCCCGGATCGTCACTCCGGTAAGTCGTCTGATAATCACTATCCGTGCATCGCGCATGTCGGCTCCGTTCCAGACCCGACCAGCCTGTGACGGCGCGAGCAACGTGAATCCGCAGATGCGGAGAAAGCATCGCCAAAACCACGTATCCGCAACATGTAATGGCTTATGCTGCCGCTACCGAGGATCCCTCCTGCTGTGGAGGGTTGGGCGTGAGAGGTCAGTGAAGTAGGCACGCGCTCCGGGGTTCCCCTGCGGAGCGAGCGGTGCGGCTCCGGTGCCGCTGGGCGTGTTCGTGCTGCGGAGAGCCGACTGGGCGGTCAGTCAGCCGGTGCTTGGACGCAGCTCCAAGAAGGTCCAGGTCGCGCTTTTTGCTGTGCAAGAAATTCGGCGCGGAATAATTCGGTGGCCGGCTCTCACTCTCTCGCCAGGTCGCGGTTGGTAGGCAATTCCATCTCTCCGGCAAGGAAGAAGGCGATGGCGAAAAAATCCCTACGTCCCCCCTTGTTCACGGCGCTCGTCCTGGGGGCCGCGCTGGCCGTCACGCTGCCAGGAACCGCATATGCGTCAACCACTATCACGGTGCGTAGTCCCGGTGCCACGGCTGGGCCGGGCTCGGCCAATTCGGAGAGCACGAGCAACGCGAACTGCCGGACCGGTGGTGACATCGACGACGTGGTCTCCGGTGTTGGGATCAACCAGACTGTCGGTACCGGAACAGCGCAGAGCAATCTGCACGTCAAGGGAATCGTCCCCTTTGACGGGACTGCTGAGTACGTCGCCCCCGGTTACTCGGCCGGGGTCGTCGACACTGATGCGACGCAGGCGCGAGCCATCGGCGGCACAGGTGGGTCGGGCGGCGGCCTCGATGCCGCATTCGGTTCCACGCCGTATGTCATGTGCCTGGACCCCGGTGACACGGTCACGGGCACCCAGATCGTGATGAACAGCGTCGCCGGGCCGACCGCCGCTGGTGGGACGATCGACCTGGCGGTGGCGACCTGCCCAGAGGGCACGCGACTGCTGGGCGGCGGGGCGCGAACCACCCCGGGCACCGTGGGGGCCCTCAAGCCTGTCGTCAGCTACCCCACTTACTTCGACGGCACTGGTGCGAGCACGCACGACAACGGTGGGATCGCCGCCGATGACGGGGAGACCAACCCGGACTCCTGGGCGGCGGGCGGCCTGTATGGCTCCACAACCACAGGCTCTGCCAACACCACCTACGCGTATGCGATCTGCAGCGGGGATGACATCGACGTCAGTGGCGTGACCGTCACCGTGCGGTACAACGAGTCAAGCGGCCCGACCAGCGTCGGTGCGCCCCAGAAGACCACCGTCGGCTGCGGGGAAGGTGACGGGACGCTGATCAGCGGCGGCGCCGGTATCAGCGGGGGCGACATCACGACGTCCGACTTCAGCGCACCCGGAGCGCAGGGTGATCACTTGAACGGCAGCTACCCCAGCGACGGGAGCGGTAACCCGCTCACCAGCTCGCCGGCCGACTGGACGTCCACCACGCACACCGGCGGAATGGGCTCGACGAGCGCCACCAGATCCCATGTCTGGGCGCTGTGCATGACCGGCAACTGACCGGCAACCGACCGGCGCGCGCGGCCACGGCTGCTCAGGTCGGGGAGTAACGGCACGAACCCGGCAGACGGGCGCGGCGCCCGACGCGCGGCCCGCCTGCCGGGCAACTTGACGTGGTGGATCTATCGCATGCAGTGGCGACCTGTCGGCTTATTCCGCGGATGCGGAAACTTTTGCCAGTAATCTCTCGCATTTGCGTCGATGCAAGTAGTACGGTCCTGTCGCTCAGGCAGGTGACGATCCGCAGCCGCGGATGATCTCCTGGCGTGTCCGGTCCCGCGTCGTCACCTGGGTGGGCTCCAAGTCGGGTGCGGGCTGTTGCCGCGTCTGAGATCAACCAGGTGATTCCGGGGGGGCGGGGAGATGCTTCGCAGGGGCTGGACCGAGGGCCTGGGTGGGCCGAAGTCGGCGACGAGATCGTCGCCGGGTGGTGTGGTCGTCGGGCTGTCCGCACTCGCGTTGGTCTTCGCCGCGGCGGCGCCTGCCGCCGCGGCACCGACGCCGGGTGTACCTGAGGCGGGTACGCCGGCTGAGCCGGTGGTCCATGTGACCACCGCCAACCTTCCCGTCCCGGGTGCGCCGTCGGCGTGGGCGACTGCGGTGACCTCGTGTCCGGTGGGCAGTGTGCTGGTCAGTGGGGGTATGTGGGGCAGCAGGACTGATGCCACCGACCCGGTCCCGCCGATCAACGGGCTGCGGGCGAAGGGGACCTTCCCCAGTGACGCAAGCGGAACCATGAGCACGAACGGTGCGCAGAACCCGCAGTTCTGGGCGGCTCTGGGCAATTTCGGTGGGCAGGCCGAAGAGGGCGACAAGATCACCAGCTTTGCGATGTGCGCCGAAGGGACGAAGCTCGACCACCGGGTGATCTCAGTCGCCTCCGTCCCCGCCCCGCGCCAGCTTGGCTCCGCCCAGGTCACCACTGCGTGTCCCGAGGGGACCGTCGTGGTGGGTGGTGGCGGGCACACACTGCCCCCGGAGGCGGCCAGCCTGAAGACGGTGGGCAGCTTCCCCAGCGACGCGCAGGGGAACCCGCTTCCGGACGGGGCGACCAACCCCCGGTACTGGACCGCCATGGGTATCGCGGGCGGGCGGGCCGAGGCGACTGCGCAGACCTTCGCGTACGCCGTGTGCGCCGAGCCCGGTGATATGGACATCTCGGTGGTCCGGACGGTTGGTCTCGGCCCGCAGGAGGGCAGCACCTACGCAATCATGACCGCGAGCTGCCCGGCGGGTCGCACCCTGCTGGGAGGCGGCCAGCACCTGGAGAAGGGTGTCACAGGGGGGAGTCCTACCGGCGGCACCCACCTGCGCGGCAGCTACCCCAGCGACTCGGCCGGCGATCCCGTTGTCAACGGGTCGACCAATCCCACGTCCTGGAGTGCGATCATCGCGGCAGGCGGGTCCGGTGGCACGGGCGACCAGGTCGCGAGCGGCTTCGCGCTGTGCGCCGATTTCGATCATGACACGTCGATCTCGCTGACGGCGAACACCACAACCCCGCTGTTCGGGCGGCCCGTTGACCTGACAGCCTCGGTGCAGCCGGGTGTGCCCGATGTCGGCAGCCCGAGTGGAACCGTGACGTTCTCCGACGGGGCGACTCCGCTGGCGACCGTTCCGCTGACCGCGGGGAAGGCCACCTTCAGCACCACCAGGCTGCAGCCCGGCGCACACCAGATCACGGCCAGCTACAGCGGAGGCCCGACCTTCAAGCCCAGCGCCACCGCGGCACCGACCACCATCACGGTCGGCTTCAGCCAGCCCTGCATCACCACGGCACACAACGCACCTCTGACGGTGGCAGCCGGCCAGTCCCTCTGCTTCGGGCCTGGCGGCAGGCAGTCGGGGCCGGTGACGATCAAACCGGGCGGTGCGCTTGCCGTAACCGGGGCCCAGATCTCCGGACCGGTGTCCAGCGACGGCGCCGCGGCGCTCACGCTGTGCCAGGTGTCGGTGAGCGGGCCGGTCACGGTTCGGGGCAGCACCGGTTATGTCCTGATCGGCTCAGACCACCTGCCCTGCCCGGGCGGCAGTATCAACGGGCCGCTGAACGTGAGTGGCAACACCGGCGGAATGCAGGTCTCCGGTTACACGGTCAGTGGGCCGGTTCAGATCGGCAACAACAGCGGCAGCGGCCTGCTCCCCGAGGATGCCGTCCCCGCGTTCACCGCGAACCGGGTCGGTGGCCCGCTCGGCTGCAGCGGGAACACCCCGACCCTGCGCCAGACAGACAACACCGTGACCGGCCCCCGATCCGGACAGTGCAGGTAGGGGCAGTCGAGCTGGGCCGCTGACCGGGGAACGTAGCGCGCAGGCCCCGTCCTTCAGTGCGGGGATAGCGCATCAACGACAGAGTGACAGGCAAAGACGGTATCCTGTCAGCTATGGGGAGCAGGGTGGTGAAGCGGGCGTACCGCTACCGCTTCCACCCGACCCCAGAGCAGGCCGAGCAGCTCGCCCGCACCTTCGGCTGCGTCCGCTACGTCTACAACCGGGCGCTCGCCGAGCGGTCTCGCGCGTGGTTCCAGGAACAGCGCCGCATCACGCACGCCGAGACCGACAAGATGCTCACCGCGTGGAAACGGGGCCCGGAGACGGCATGGCTCGCCGAGCCGTCGAAAGGACCCTTGCAGGCCACGCTACGGCACCTTCAGTCGGCGTTCGTGAACTTCTGGGAGAAGCGGGCCGGCTACCCGTCCTTCAAGAAGAAGGGCAAGACCCTCGATTCGGCGACCTACTTCCGGAACTGCTTCAGCTACCGGAACGGTGCTGTCACCCTCGCCAAGCAGGACCGGTCGCTGGACATCGTCTGGTCGCGTCCGCTGCCCGACGGCGCGGACGTGTCGCAGGTGACGGTGTCGCGGAACAGTCGCGGCCAGTACCACATCTCGATCCTGGTCGAGGAGACCATCACCACCCTGCCTCCGACATCGGGGCAGGTGGAGATCGACGCGGGGATCACGAGTCTGGTCACTCTGTCGACCGGGGAGAAGGTCACCAACCCCCGGCACGAGCGTGCCGACCGGGCTCGGCTCGCACGCGCACAGCGGGAACTGTCCCGCAAGGAGAAGGGCTCGGCGAACCGGGCGAAAGCCCGCGCGAGGGTCGCGAAGGTCCACGGCCGTATCCGGGACCGTCGCCGGGATCATCTGCACAAGCTGTCCACGAGGATCATCCGCGAGAACCAAACGGTGGTCATCGAGGACCTGTCCGTCCGCAACATGGTCCGCAACCATGCGCTCGCACGGGCGATCTCCGACGCATCGTGGTCGGAGCTGCGGACGATGCTGGAGTACAAGGCCGGCTGGTACGGCCGCACCGTGATCGCGATCGATCGTTTCTACCCGAGCAGCAAGACCTGTTCGGTGTGCGGGTCGATCGTCGAGAAGATGCCGTTGAACGTCCGGGAATGGGCCTGCCGCGGCTGCGGCACAGTTCACGACCGGGACGTGAATGCGGCGCGGAACATTCTGGCCGCGGGGCTCGCGGTGGCTGCCTGTGGAGATGGAGTGAGACCGCCTCGCTCCTGAAGCGAGGAGGCGTCCGTTGACGAAGCAGGAACCCGCATCGCGAGGTGCGGGAATCCCCGGCATGAATGCCGGGGAGGATGTCAATGTTCGATCGTGGCAGTGTGGCGCAGGTCCGTGGGACAGGCCTCGCTCCTGCGGGTACCAGGCTGGGATGAGTACTTCGACCTTGGTGAGGACGAGTGCGGCCACGGCGGCCGCCGCCGGCGTCGGCACGGTCGCAACCAGGCCCGACTCGGCCTGGTACCTGTCGCTGGACAAACCTGGGTGGCAGCCGCCCCGGGCGGCGTTTCCCGCGGTCTGGACACCGATCTACGCGTTGATCGCCTTCGCCGGCGCGCGGGCGCTCGACGGCAGCACCAGCGACGACCAGCGGAAGCGGCTCCGGCGCTCGTTCGGGATCAACCTTGCCCTGAACGCCGCCTGGACGCCGCTGTTCTTTCGGGCCCGACGCCCGCGCCTCGCGCTCGCGGAGATCCTCGCGCTGGACGCGGCCAACACGACCCTCGTGGCCAGGGCCTGGCGGGCCGATCGGCTGGCCGGGGCGGCGCTGTTGCCCTACCTCGCCTGGACCGGCTTCGCCACCGCGCTGAACGCCGCGATCGCCGCCCGCAACCCCGGCCACTGACTGAGTGGACACTCTCCCGGGCCGGGGCCCGTCGGTGAAAAACCGGGTTACGTGTCGGTCCACCGCTGTCCCCGCTCGGGACGTCAGCGGCGGGCCGCGCGGTCCCGGGCCTGGGCGGCGAGGTCGCGGGCTACCACCGCGAAGTCGAGGCCGGCGGCGTGCAGGGCCATTGGCCAGGTGCTGGTGTCGGTCATGCCCGGGGCCACGTTCACTTCGAGGAGCTGGGCTGTGCCGTTCGTGTCCACGATCATGTCTGTGCGGGAGAGGTCGCGTAGGCCCAGTGTCCGGTGCGCGGTGACCGCGGTTTCCGCGGCGGCGTGCAGCACCGCGCCGTCGAGACGGGCCGGTATGTGGAAGGTGGTCGCGCCGGCGGTGTACCGGGCGGCGTAGTCGTACACCCCGCCTGCCGGCTCGACCTCGACGGCGGGCAGGGCGATCGGGCCGTCACCGGTGTCGATGACACCGACCGCGATCTCGACCCCGGTCACGGCGCGTTCGATCAGTGCCCAGTCGTGATAGCCGAAGCAGGCCATCAGGGCTTCGGCGAGCTGCCCGGCGTCGTCGACGCGCCCGACACCGAGCGCGGAGCCTCCGGCGCGTGGCTTCACGATCACGGGCAGGCCCAGCCTGCCCGCGATCCGGTCGATGAGTGCGGCGGCGCCGAGGTCGTGGAACACCTCGCGGGGCAGCGTCACGGCCTCCGGCGTCGCGATGCCCGCGGCCGCGACCGTGGCCTTCGCCGTCGCCTTGTCGAACGCGGCCCGGCATGCCGCGGGCACGGCGCCGACGTAGGGCAGGCCGTACAGGTCCAGGACTTCGCGGATGGTGCCGTCCTCACCCGAGATTCCATGCAGGACGGGGAAGACGACCGCGGGCGGGTCGGCGGCGAGCGCGGGAAGCGTCCCGGCGTCGACGTCCCGCAGCTCGACGTCGACGTCGATCCGGGCCAGCGCGTCCCGCAGCCTGCCCCCGGAGCGCAGCGACACCTCACGTTCGGGTGACAGGCCACCGGCGAGGACGAGCACATGGCCAAGATCGGTCATCGTCGTGTCCTTCACTCGTCCGTGGTGCTGCCATGGCGGGGTACGAAGGTCCGCCGGAGGTCGATCTCGGCGCGGAGCACCTTGGCGAGGCGCTGGACGCCGTCACGGATGCGCTCCGGCGGCGGGTAGCAGTACGACAGCCGCATGGCGTTGCGGCCCGACCCGTCGGCGTAGAAGCCGGTGCCGGGAACGTAGGCGACCCGGGCGGCGATCGCCCGGGGCAGCATCGCCTTGGTGTCGACTCCGTCCGGGACGGTCAGCCACACGAAGAACCCGCCATCCGGCCGGGTCCAGGTCGTGCCCGGGGGCATCGTCTCGGCGAGGGTGTCGAGCATGACGTCACGGCGTTCCCGGTACATCTCCCGGAACTCCTTGAGCTGCTCCGGCCACGGCTGGGTCGCCAGATACCGTTCCACCGCGAGCTGCGTGAGCATGGAATGCGACAGGATCGCGGACTCCGCGGCCAGGACGAGCCGGGCCGTCACCGGCGGCGGCGCCAGCGCCCACCCGACCCGCATCCCCGGCGCCAGCGTCTTCGAGAACGATCCCAGGTAGACGACGTCGTCGGGGGCGTCCGCGCGCATCGCCCGCACCGGCTCGCCGGTGAACGACAGCAGCCCGTACGGGTTGTCCTCCACCACGAGCACCCCCGCCCGCCGGCACGCCTCCAGGATCTCGGCCCGCCGTGGCTGGGTCAGGGTGATCCCGCCCGGGTTCTGGAATGTCGGCACCGTGTAGAGCAACTTCACCCGGGCGCCTTCGGCCGCGAGCCGGCTCAGGGTCTCGCACAGCGCGTCGGGGGAGAGGCCGTCGCCGTCCATTGCCACGTGCACGACCCGCGCCTGGTAGGCGGCGAACGTGTTGATGGCCGTGACATACGTAGGCCCCTCGGTGAGCACGACATCACCGGGATCGATGAACACTCGGGTGAGCAGGTCGAGCGCCTGCTGGGAACCGACTGTCACGATCACGCTGTCCGGGTGGGCGTCGGTGATGCCCTCCATGGCCATCACGTCGCAGATCCGCGCGCGCAGCCCCGGATCACCCTGGGCGGAGCCGTACTGCAACGCCACCGCGCCGCGCTTCGTCACCAGATCCGACATGGTCGACGCGACCGCCTCCAACGGCAGCGCGTCCACAGCCGGCATCCCCCCGGCCAGAGACACGATCTCCGGACGGCTCGCGACCGCGAACAGGGCCCGTACCTCGGACGCCAGCATCCCCGACGCGCGGGCAGCGTACGCCCCCCACCAGCGATCCGTCGGCGCGGTGCCGCTTACCGGTTGCTGCTCGTCCACCCGTCCACCCCGTTGTCGACGTCGACGAGTGACCCTACCCGCGTGCTCTGGGGCCGGACGCCCGGCGTCACGACCGGCAGCCGCCCCGGACCGGAAGCTCGCTGAGCGCCCGAGCGCGGAAGTACTCGGAAGTTACCTGCTTCAGAGCCCACTTCTGAGCCGTGCGAGCGGCGGAGCTGACCTACCCCGGGTGTGGGCCGCAAGTCCGCGTGAAACAAAAAGCGCCCGTCCCCCGGGGAAGAGGACGGGCGCTTTCTTACCGCGAGAGGGTGTTACCTGACATCCACCACGGGGCTACCAGGGTGGCAGCGCTCGGGCAGCGGCTCGGACCCGCACCCCGTCAGAATCCGAAGAATCTGCGGGTCGTGGTCGCTGGCCTGGTCGGAGAACTCGGCGTTGATGTGCACCACACCGTACGAGTAGCCCTTGATGGTCGGGCTGATCAGGATGTGGTCCAGCGTCTGCGAGTTACCGTCGAAAACGTAGCTGTACCGCTCGTTCACGGGCAGCTCGCTGATCAGCGTCCTCAGCAGCGCACCGTTGTCGGTCAGCGTCGCCAGGGTCGGGCTGAACTGGTAGTCGTTGATGTCACCCAGCACGACCACGCGAGCGGTGTTGCCGCTCTTGGCAGCCAGGTCGGCGACGAAGTCGCGCACCTCCGTCGCCTGGCCGACGCGCTGGACCTCGGAGGTCCGGTTCGGCGGCTGCACCGCGGCAGCGAGGGGGTAGTCGCCGCCCTTGCTGTTGAAGTGGTTGGCGATGACGAACAGCTGCTTGTTGCCGTCGTACAGGAACTCGCCGACCAGGGGCTTGCGGCTGGCGTTCCAGACGGAGCTGGTCGGGTTGATGCGGCCGGGGGAGGCCGACAGCATGATCTGGTTGCTGGTCGGGCGCGCCTTGAGCACGGTCACGGCCGTGTTCGCGTCGCCGCCGGGACGGTCGACGAAGGTCGTCCGGGCCGGGTTGAACAGGAACACCTGGCGGATGTTGCCGCCGGGGGCGCCACCGTCGGTGCCGTCGTTGGGGTCGATCGAACGCCAGCCGTAGGTCGGGCCACCGGCCGCCGCGATCGCCGCGATGAACTTGGCGACGGTCTGGTCGGCGGCGACGACGCCGCCACCGGCGGTGCCGTTGTTGTCCTGGATCTCCTCCAGGGCGATGATGTCGGGCTTGCCGAGGTTCACGACGACGGCCTGGGCCAGACGCGCGTATTTGGCGTCGGGGTCGGCAACGGTGAGGTTCTCGACGTTGTAGGTGACGACGGACAGGTCGCCGGCCTTCTTCGGCGGGGTGACCGTCTGCGGCTTGAGGCCACCCTCGGTGATGGCGCCGAGAGTGGTGGCCTGGATGACGTACCCGCCGAACGACTGGTAGTCGACGACGCCGACCGAGCCGCCCGCGAGGGTGGAGCCGACGTTGGCGGCGGGGGCGCCGTTGAGGGCCTGGAGCATCAGACGTCCGCTGTTGGGGTCGTCGTAGGAGACGTACGCCGAACCGCCACGCGGGGTCGGGTTCTGGGCCGGCTTCAGGGTGACCCAGAGCTCGCCGAACTCGGTGTCGACCGGGCTGATGAGGCGGGTGTCCTGGGCGACGGTGACCCGCATGCCCTCGTGGACCTCCAGCCAGTCGAGCACGTACGCGCCCGGCTCAAGCGGCTGGGCCTCCAGACTGCCCGTCTTGGTGAAGGCATCGGGGAAGCTGACGGGGATCGGCGCGGGTAGCGCGTTGCCGCTGGTCAGCTTGATGGTGTTGATCGGGCCGCCGAGCTCGGTCAGCGCCTGCGAACCGGTGGCGGGTCGGAACTCGGTGACCCTGCCGGTGGCCAGCACCGAGTCGCCGCTGGCGACGGCGGGGGTGGTGCTGCCCGTGAAGACGAAGATGCCTTCGCTGGTCAGCGGGTCGGCGTCGGCCGACGGGTCCTGCATCCAGTAGCCGCGGGAGCTGCCCGTGGTGCGGACGGCGGTCACGATGCCGGGCACATTGGTGACGCTCTGGCCGACGATCGGGGAGATCCGGCCGGCGCCCTGGATGTCGTGGATCCGGGTGGTGCCGGGGGTCGGGTCGGTCGGGCCGGTCGGGTCATCGCCTACGGTCACGGTGACACCGGCCGAGTTGGTGGCCTTCGGCGCGCCCGAGGTGAAGTCGACCGAGTTGTTGTCGGTGTCGACCAGCGCGCCGCCGCGGGCGTTGGCCGTGGTGTTGGTCAGCCCGGGAGCGGCGAGGGTCTCGACGTTGGCGGTGGCGCCGTAGCCGATGAGGTCCTTGACGTTCGGCGCGGTGGCGCAGGCGGTGCCGCAGCCGACCAGCGGGATGGTGGAGGTGACCAGGGCGACGACGCCGGAGGTGGCCGACATCGGGACGCTGCCCGAGGCGTCGGGGGTCGGCAGGTCGAGCGTGCCGGCCGCGCCGGCGGCTTCCTGGATCAGGTAACGGCCGTTGGCCGGGATCGAGCCGGACAGGGCCGTCGTCTGGAAGACGACACCCGCCGCTGAGGCGTATTGAACGGTCCAGCCCGCGACGCTGATCGGGCTGTCCGTACGGTTCGCCAGCTCGATGAAGTCGTTCTTGAAGGCTGCTCCCGAGTTGCCGCCTCCGCCGTAGACGGCGGAGATGACGACGTCGGTCGAGAGGGCGTTAGCGGGAGCCGGGAGGGTCGTCAGGGTGGCCGCGACCACTAACGGCAGACTCGCCGCCATGATCCAGCGGCGTGCTCTGAGAGTTGCCACAGGTGTTCTGCTCCTAAGGGAAGATTCTCCCCAGGAGCATGGTGCTCGTCGTGATCTGGTGAAAGTACCAATTTTGACGAACTGCCGTGATTATTCTAAATGTTCCTCGTCTCTTTCCATCATGTTTCACTGCTGGTGGGGAGCAGTGCCGAGGTCGGCAGGTCGATGATCGCCCTGGTGTGGCGGTGATCAGTCAGGAGCCGTCCGCCGTCGGCGCGCAGACGGCCGCCGTCCCGCTCGGGCTGACCAGCTGGCGCCCGAACTGCGGAAACGCGCATCCCGGTGGACTGACGGTCACCGGTGGGAGGGTCCGGCATCCCGCGACCACCACGTACTGGCGCTGAGGCCGGTGTGACCCCCCGCACTGCTGGTTGATGATGAATTGAAGACTTCTTCAAGTTGTTATGCTTCTGCGGACAGGTGGGCGCCGCACTCGCGCGGCCGTCCCAGGTGCGCCAAACCCGAGAAGGATCTCCTGGAAACGATGATGTCGGTGCCGCTCTACCAGGCCAAGGCGGAGTTCTTCCGCATGCTCGGCCACCCGGTGCGGATCCGGGTACTGGAGCTCCTCCAGCTCGGGCCCATGCCCGTCCGGGCCCTGCTCGCGGCCATTGACGTCGAGCCCTCGAACCTGTCCCAGCAGCTCGCCGTACTGCGCCGCGCAGGCATCGTCACCGCCACCCGCGACAGCACGACGGTCGTCTACGCCCTCGCCGGAACCGACGTCGCGGACCTGATGCGCGCCGCGCGGCGCATTCTCACCGATCTTCTCCTCGGCCAGGAGGAACTCCTGGCCGAACTGTGCGACGCGGACGCGAGGTCCGAGTGAACGCCGCCGGCGAAGCGCTGTCGGGCCCGCCGTCGCGGCGGCCGTTCTTGCGGAACATGACGGCGGCCTTGTGGGAACGGCTCCGGGCGGTACTGCCCGACTCGGCCACCGTTCGCTCGGTCCGCCGGGCTCCCGCCAAAGACCTGCTGGCCGGGGTGACGGTCGCCGTCGTCGCGTTGCCACTGGCGCTCGGCTTCGGGATCTCCTCGGGGATGGGAACCGAGGCCGGGCTGGCGACCGCGATCATCGCCGGCGTGCTCGCCGCGGTCTTCGGTGGTTCGGACTTCCAGGTCTCCGGGCCGACCGGGGCGATGACCGTGGTGCTGGTACCCGTCGTACACGCCCGCGGAGTTGACGGCGTGCTGATGGCGGGATTCATGGCCGGGGTGATCCTGGTCGGGCTGGGGCTCGGGCGGGTCGGCGGCCTGGTACGGCTCGTGCCCATGCCGGTGATCGTCGGATTCACCGTCGGAATCGCCGCCGTGATCGCCCTGCAGCAGGTCCCGGCGGCCCTCGGGGTGCCGACACCCGAGGGCGAGAAGGTGGTGACGGTGGCCGCCCGCGCCCTCGCCCGCTTCGCTGACGAACCGCGCTGGACGTCGGTGACGGTAAGCGCCGCGGTCGCCGTCGTGGTGCTGCTGGGTGCGCGGCTGCGGCCCTCGGTGCCGATGTCCCTGCCGGCCGTTGCCCTCGCCACGGTCGCCGTCGAACTGGTCCACGTCGACGGTGTCGCCCGGGTCGGGGCATTGCCAGCGGGTCTGCAGGCGCCGTCGTGGGGATTCCTCGACCCGGGAATGGTCCCGGAGTTGCTGCCGGCCGCCGCCGCCATCGCCGCACTCGCCGGCCTGGAATCGCTACTGTCGGCGACGGTCGCCGACGAGATGCGCGCATCGTCGGACCCGGGCCGGGGCTCGAACGGGGCCGGCGGCTGGCGGCGCCACGACCCCGACCGCGAACTGTTCGGCCAGGGCGTCGCCAACCTCGCCGTGCCGCTGTTCGGTGGAATGCCGGCGACAGCGGCGATCGCCAGGACGGCGGTCAACGTGCGTTCGGGTGCGGCCTCCCGGCTGTCCGCCGTCATCCACGCCGTCGTGATCGCCGCCGTGGTGGCCGCGGCGGCGGGACTGGTCAGGTACATCCCCCTGGCCGCACTCGCCGGTGTCCTGGTGGCGACCGCGATCCGCATGGTGGAGACCGACGCCGTCCGGGCCCTGGCCCGCGCCGGACGCGGTGAACTGGCCGTGATGGTACTGACGGGTGCGGTGACACTGGTGGTCGACCTCGTCGTGGCCGTTGCCGTGGGGCTGGCCCTCGCCGGGGCGCTGGCGCTTCGCCAGGTCGCCGGCACCGCGTGGGTGGAACACCTTCCGTCCGACGACGACAGCCGTCCCCAAGGACCCGGCTCCGGCTCCGGCCCCGGGACCGGCCCCGCTCCGGTCACCGTGCTCCGGATCGACGGGCCGCTGTCGTTCACCGCCGCCCACCGTCTGCTGCCCACGCTGGAACACGTTCACGACGACTCGGTGGTCCTCATCCGGATGTCACGGGTCAGCGCCGTCGACGCCACCGGAGCCGCCGCGCTGTCCGTCGCCCTCACCGACCTCGAAGCACGCGGAGTCGTGCCCCTGCTGTCCGGGGTCCGCCCTGAACACCACCAGACGCTCGGCGCCTATGGCATCACAGCAGAGTCCGGTGACCGGCGACGGATGTTTCCCGACGCCCCCTCCGCGCTGGCATACGCCCGAGCACTCATCCCCGCCCAGCCCCACGGCCCTTCGTGAACGAGGATGCATCGGCGTTCCGGGCTCAGGCTGGCGGTGTCGTCCCCCTCGCAAGGTCAGCGCGGTCGGTGGCTGCTGTCGCGACCGGGGCGCCCGTCGAGGGTTCTGCCTTCGGTCCGCAGCCGTTGTTCGACGAGGTGCAGGAAGAGCCGAACCTGATGCGCCCTGGGGGGTTCGGGGCAGGGAAGTTGGTCGACTCGCCGGCGCAGCTCGTCGTCCCACACGGCGGCGGCCAGGCGGGCGGCGTGGCGCAGGAGACGGGGTTGCGGGTGCGTCAGCCGTCTGCCCACGACGTCGTGGAGTCGATGGTGATGGGCGTCCAGATCGGGGCCGTTGGCGAGGCGGTGCATCAGTTCGGCTTTCATGTAGCCGGATCGAAAGCACCACGGATCGGCTTCGAGGAACTGGACGGCGGTCTCGACCTCGTCGGTCTCCCCGCTCCGTAGTGCTTTGGCGGCGCGGTCGAACGGGCCGTAGAAGTTGCGGACCGCCAGGTCGAAGCGGTCCGCCTCCCGAGCCCAGGCATCCCACTGGTCCGCGTTCAGGTCCCGCCGCGCCCACAGTCGGTGTACGTCGGCGTGTAGCCGTTCGAGTTCGACGGCCCGCGCCGTGATACCGCTACGGATCCTCATCGCCCGACGTCCACGCCCGGGAGTTGGCGGCGAAGAGTCTTCAGGTCCCGCTTCGACAGCATCGCATGTCGACGGGCGCGGTCGCCCGGTACGGAGACGCTACACAAATCGTCAAGTACACCCTGGTGTACTCGGGCCGCACAACTTCGACCAGGGGAGATGGAAAAGCATGTCGCAGCCCACTGTCGTCCTCGTCCACGGCGCCTTCGCCGACGCGTCCAGCTTCGCCAGGGTGGTTCCCGAGCTGCTCGCCGACGGCCTCGCGGTGGTGGCACCGGCGATCCCGAACCGCTCGCTCGTCGGCGACGCCGAGTACCTCGGGTCGGTCCTCGCGGCGATCGACGGTCCCGTCGTCCTCGTCGGCCACTCGTACGGCTGCGCGGTGGCCACTGTGGCCGGCGTCGCCGAGAACGTGAAGGCCCTGGTCTACCTCGCCGGCTTCGTCCTCGAGGAGGGCGAGGCCCTGGGCGAGCTCCAGGGGCGGTTCCCCGACTCCGACCTGGCCGCGGCGCTGGTCGCCACACCGTTCCCGGGCGGTGTCGATCTCTCGGTCGACGTCCAGAAGTTTCGGGCGGTCTTCGCCCACGACGTCGACCCGGCCGTCACCGCGGTGCTCGCCGTGTCGCAGCGGCCGTTGTCCGCGGCGGCGTTCGGTGAGAAGGCACCCGCCGCGGCGTGGCGGACCAGGCCGGCCTGGGGCATCGTCGCCACGTCGGATCACGCCATCAATCCTGAGGTCGAGCGCTTCGGCTACCAGCGCGCGGGCGTCGACACGGTCGAGGTGGACTCGTCGCACCTGGTGATGTTCTCCCAGCCGACCGTGGTGGCGGACCTGATCAGGGCGGCCGTCAAGTCGGTGACCGCCTGACCTGACGACGAGTCGCGCCCCGGAAGCCTCCCCCCGGGCCCGATCCTCCCCGAGAGTGCTTGACGCGATGCCCGCGTGTCCCGGTGGCGGGCCGGCGGCCTTCTGGCCGGCCCGTGAACCGTGTGCCCACGGGGCCTGAGTGAGACGAGACAGTCTGTTGGGTCCGGAGAACGGGACACCGCGGGACGACTATCCGGTTCGCGTGCGCGACCTGCTGCGCCAACGCGCGGTGTGGGTGCTGCCGCTGGTCCTGGCCTCGGTCGTCGTCGCGTCGATGACCGCGCTGTACCTCGCGTCGGCGGTGAACCCGCTGGCTCATGTGCGCGACCTGCCGGTCGAGGTGGTGAACAGCGACCGCGGGGCCACGCTGGGAACAGAACACCTCGACATCGGCAGGCGGATCGAGACCGGCCTGCGGGCGAGCCCCGCGGTGTCCGGCCGGCTGCGGCTGGAGCCGGTGACCCGGTCCGAGGCCGAACGAGCCATGAACCGCGGGCGCGCGTACGCGACCGTCGTGATCCCGCCCGACTTCACCGCCTCGCTCCTGACACAGGCCGGTCTGCCGCCAGCCGGCTCGTCGGCAGCCGGTCCGCCGTCGGCCGGGACAGCGGGTGCCGGGGCGATCCAGCTGCTGACCAACCCGCGGGCCGGCACGCTGGGGGTGAGCCTGGCCACCGGCATCCTGCAGCCCGCTGTCGCCGCCGCCTCGCGGACGGTCAGCGGCCAGCTCACGGCGGTGGCCGGCGCGGGGCCCCACGACGCCGCGACGAAGGCGTTCCTGGCGAACCCGGTGACGGTCACGACCAGCCAGTTCCATCCCCCACCCGCGAGCAGCGCGCTTGGCCTCAGCGCCTTCTACCTGGCCCTGCTGACCCTCATGTGCGGGTTCCTGGCCGGGACCATCCTGCATTCCACGGTGGACGCGGCACTCGGCTACGGGACCTCCGAGGTCGGCCCCCGATGGACCCAGCTCCAGCCCAAGGCGATCAGCCGGTGGCGGACCCTGCTGATCAAATGGGCGATGGCGGCGGTGCTGACCGCGGTGGTGACCGGCCTGATGCTCGCGGTCGCGGCCGGCGCGGTGGGCATGGACGCGCCGCATCCGCTGCTGCTGTGGCTGTACGCGTGGCTGTGCGCGGCGAGCGTCGCCGCCGGGACGATTGTGCTCTTCGCGGTGCTCGGCACCCCCGGGCAGCTGGCCGCCATCCTGCTGTTCGTCTACGCCGGCCTGGCCTCGGCCGGCGGGACCGTCCCCGTGGAGGCACTACCCGGCTTCTTCCGGCTGCTCAGCGAGGCTGAGCCGCTGCGGCAGATCCTCGCCGGCGACCGGGCGATCCTGTACTTCGGCGCCCAGGCTGACGCGGGTCTGACCCGTGGCGTCGTGGCGGCCGCGATCGGCCTGCTCTGCTGGCTCGCCGTGGGCACCCTTGTCGTCCGCTGGTACGACCGACGGGCGCTGCACCGGCTGACTCCGGAGCTGCTGGCGTACGTCGATCGCGCCGTCCAGGACTATCGGGCCCAGGGACGGGCCGAATGAGAGCACGGACCGTCGTGGTCGTCCTCTTTGGATCTCGAATAACCGGGCGGAAGAGAAGAAACTATTCCTCGTCCGGAAGGTGAACTTGTTCGGGATCTTTCGGGGCATGGGTGACGTCGACGAGGACCTTTCCGACGGTTCCTGCCTCGACCGCGTCATGCGCTGCGGCGGTCTGTTCCAGCCGGAACCGGTGTAGCGGGAGACCGGCGTCCGTGCCGACGCGCAGCGCGCCGACTGCTGCCGCTGCTGTGATGTCCTTGACAGCCTGGAGTTTGGCCGTGTCCGGCATGGTGTAGACGAGGATGAACTGCAGGCGGGTGTTCGACATCATGGACGGCAGAATCGGGATGGGCAGATGCGTCCCGCCGCCGTCGGCGTAGATCACCACTACTCCGTTGGTAGCCAGGACCTGCTGGTTGAGCTCGGCGTTCGCGCCTGGGTTCACCTCGACGACTATGTGGACGCCGTCCGGCGCAGCCTTGCCGATCGCCTCCGCGGCGTCGGGTTCGCGGTAGTTGACCACATGGTGGGCACCTGCGGCGGCGGCCAGCGCCGCTTTCCCGGGTGAGCTGACGGTGGTCACGACGTTCGCGCCGGACCAGCGCGCAAGCTCGATCGCCGCGTGTCCGACCGCGCCAGCGCCACCCGCGACAAGCACGGTCCGGCCGGCCAGCGCCGACGGTCCGAGCGTGGCCGGGCCCTCCGGATGGACGGTGAGGGTCCGGTGCGCGGTCATCGCCGGGATGCCCAGGCTGGCTCCGAGATCGAAGGATGCACCGGGTGGCAGCGGTACCGCCTGGCGGGCGGGCAGCACGATCTCCTCCTGCGCGGTGCCGTCGGGCCGTCGCCAGGCCGCCTCCCAGATCCACACCCGTTCCCCGACCCGGGCGGGATCGACTCCGGCGCCGACGGCGTCCACGACACCGGCGCCGTCCTGGTTCGGGACCAGCCCGCCCGGTGGGACCGGTCCGTGCGCGCCACGGCGGGCCTTCCAGTCCGTCGGGTTCACTCCCGACACCGCGACCCGTACTCGGACCTGGCCCGGCCCGGGATCCGTACGGGGACGCTCCACCAGCCGGAGCACCTCCGAATCACCGGTGCGTTCGTACACGATCGCCCTCATCGATCTCGTCCTCTCATCGTTCCTCAGACCCAGATCAGTTCCTGGTGCGCTCCGCGTCGTGAGGTCAGGATGCCCCGGCCGGGGCGTGGACAGGAGTGGCTTGATAGTCACTGTTCGATAGGATCTGGCCATGCATCGCGTCGCCGTCCTCGCGCTTGACGGCGTCATCCCGTTCGAGCTGGGCATACCCGCCCGTGTCTTCGGGGCGGCGGTCGGGCCGGCCGGCGATCCGCTCTACGACGTCGTCGTCTGCACCGTCGACGGCGAGCCCGTACGCACGGCCGCCGGGTTCACCGTCGCCGTCGATCACACGGCCGACATACTGGGGACGGCGAACACCGTGGTTCTCGCGCCGGTCCATCCGCAGGAGACCGGCCCGTCCGGCTCGTCCCGCTGGCCCGGATCGGACGAGCCGGACGAACGGAGCAGGTTGGTCGACCCCCGGTCAGCCGCCCTGGTGGCCTCGGCCCTCGCCAGGGTCGCGGCGGGCACCCGGGTCGTCTCGATCTGCACGGCGTCGTTCCTGCTCGCAGCCACCGGGCTGCTTGACGGACGCCGGGCCACCACCCACTGGTTCGAGGCCGAGCGCCTGGCCCGGATGTTCCCCCGGGTGACGGTCGACCCCGACGTCCTGTTCGTCGATGACGGGGACGTGCTGACCTCGGCGGGCGCCGCGTCCGGCATTGATCTGTGTCTGCACCTCGTCCGCCGCGATCACGGCAGCGAGGTCGCGAATCGCGCGGCCCGCCGCTGTGTCGTGCCGCCCTGGCGCGACGGCGGCCAGGCGCAGTACATCGAACGCCCGGTACCGCCGCCCTCCGGGACGAGCACGGCCAGTACCCGGGAGTGGATGCTCCGTCGCCTGGGCGAGCCGACCAGCCTCTCCGAGCTCGCTGCACACGCGCGAATGAGCGTGCGGACATTCAGCCGCAGGTTCCGGGACGAGGTCGGCCTCCCACCCGGGCAGTGGCTGACCGGGCAACGGGTCGAGCGGGCCAGGCATCTGCTCGAGAGCAGCGACCTGCCGATCGACCAGGTCGCCCGGCACACGGGCTTCGTGACCGGGATCTCGCTGCGTCAGCACTTCCGAGCCGCGACGGGTGTCTCACCAACTGCCTACCGGCAGACCTTCCGTGACCGCGGCGGTGCGACCCTCACACCTCGTTCGGGGTCCAGCAGCGCGGTACTTAATCCACTGGATCGTTGGTAGTCGGGTCTGTCGCAGGTCAGCATGGGTGTGGTGCCCCTGGTAGAGCCCTGGCTCGGCCAGCGGCTCGGCACAGGAGGGCCGCAAGGCCGGTTTCGCTGGTTCTCGCCGCTCCGGCAACCAAGGCGCTTACGCTCAGACCAGCAGCCCAAGGCGGGTATTGCCCGCTTTACATGAGCGCTTACGCAAGCACCTATGCCGCTTGCGGCAAGCGCCGGCAGACCGGCCCCGAAACCGCCTCACCCGTCACTGTCCGCCAGGTGGGAGGGAATGTGTGACACTGTCACCATGATCGCGATCTTGGCGTGGGGGCGGGATTCATGCCGACGGTTTCTGCCCATGGTCGTGGCGGTGGTCGGGCTGATCGTCCTGGGTTTACTCGTCGCGGCGGGTGTCGTCCTTGACCGGCGGCACTCGGAATACGGCGAGTTCTTTCCGGGGCGGTTCCCGGAGAAGCTGACGTACTGCGACGGTCGCGACTACCTGAGAGGCGGTCCGGCGGCGAGGACAGAGGTCGATCTGGAAGGCGGAATGCTCGTGGCCGTCGGCCGCACGCCGGGGGGCGCAACTGTGTTCCGTCCCGAGCACTTGGCCGTGGTCGCTGGCGAGACACTGTGCTCGACCGTCATCTGGGTGGCTGACCCGGACGACACCCACCTCGTCTCCTACGCCTTGTCCGGCGGCCCCTGACACCCTGGATGGGCCACATTCGGATCAGGGTTTGCGGGAGTGCCGGTGCGGCGTCCCGGCCTGGTGACGTAAGCAGGGTACCGTGCCGCGCGCTTCAGGATCGGTCGGCACGTGCTGTTCGAGGAATCGGACGTGCGGGCCTGGATCAAGGCGCACGGCATACCTGCCGGGCGTCGCAAGGACGCTGACCCGGGACGGGGTGGTGACCGATGCGCCGGGCGAGGCGGTCGACGAGTACGAAGCTGGGTGCCGTCGCAGCGATGAGTCTGCCGGCGTCCACAGGTCTACCTCTCGACCGAGACAACCAACTCATCGGGAGTAAGGCATGGGCCTCATCCACATCGAGCTGTTCGCAACCCTCGACCTCGTCGGGCAGTCGCCCGGCGGCCCCGAGGAGGACCCGGTGGGGTTCCCGTTCGGCGGCTGGCAGGCGCCCCTGCTGGACGAGGTCGCCGGGGCGCAGGTCGGTGCCGCGTACGAGGGCACGGACGCCCTCCTGCTCGGCCGGCGGACGTATGACATCTTCGCCGCCTACTGGCCGTACCAGGAGGGCGGCGAGGACAACGAGATCGCCACGCTCTTCAACAGCGTCCCGAAGTACGTGGCCTCCCGCGGCAGGCCCGACCTCTCGTGGGCCGGGTCCACGCGGCTCGGCCCGGATCTGGCCGGCGCGGTGCGCGAGATCCGTGACCGGCACGAGCACGTGAAGGTCGTCGGGAGCCTGAACCTGGTGCAGACCCTCCTGCGCGAGAAACTCTTCGACCGTCTCGACCTCTGGGTGCACCCGATCGTGCTCGGCGTCGGGAAGAAGGTGTTCGACGGGGGCGCGGTGCCCACGAACGTCACACTCCTCGAACCACCGGTAGCCGGCCCGAAGGGCACCGTGTACCTGCGCTACGGGCTCGCCGAGGGCACGCCCGGGACGGGGGACATGAGCGCACCCGATCGCGGTGCCGGGCATGACGACTGAAGCCGCCTCTCGGCAGGTGAGTCCGTGTCGTCGGCGGTGAATCCGTCAGGCCGGCATTCCGTCACGGCGTCGGTACTACAGCCGTGTCGGTGGTGGGCCCGGCGGCGTTCATCACGGTGTCCAGGACGGTGAGGAAGGCGTGGGCGAGCATGGCCATGGTTGTCCACCGCTGCCAGGAGTTCCAGCGGCGGACCTGGTGAGGGTGCAGCACCTTCCGTGTGAGGTCGACGTCCTCGACGCGGAGCTTGGCGATCTCGGTGCGTCGCCCGCCGGAGTCGAGCAGACAGCGGATGATCGCGACGATCGACGAACGTCTTGCCCGCGCATGCCGCCAGGACCGCCCTGATCTCGTCCTCGTGCAGCACCGGGACGGGCTTCTCGTCGACCTTCGACGGTGACATCCGCTCCAGCGGTGAGTGCGCGATCTCCTCTTCGTCGAGAAGCCACCTGAACCACTGCTGAAGGGCGCGGAAGGTCTGGTTCACGTAGGCGTCGCCACGGCCCTGCGGCCGGCGTGGCGTCGGCACGGTGCCGAACCAGATCAGGAACTCCTCGACCTGTGCCTTCGTGATCTCCTCGACTCCGTCGGGCGGGTTGGCGGAGTCGGCCAGGTAGTTGATCCCAGGTAGTTGATCAGTGCGGTCGCGGCGTCGAGGTAGAGCGCACGTGTCTCGGGGGCCTTGCGTGCCGCTTCCATGGAGCGGTTCCAGCTCGTCGGCAACAGGCCCCAGAGAGGGTCCAAGCCCTCACGAAGATCGGCCATGCGCGGAAAGCTAACACGTGTAGAAACGCTGTCCCCGACCCTCAAGATCGCCATTAGTCGGGTCCAGCGCAGGTCAGTGCTGGTTTGTGCACCCAACCAGCACTAATGCGAACCTGAACCTGCAGGTCATCCCTGAAGGGGCGGAGCCGGTTACGCCGGCAACACGAACGCCAGGAAGATGGGATAGAGGTTGAGGGGTGTGGCCGCACGCCAGCCGAAGATCTCGGACTCGGGACAGAGTGATCGGACCATGATGGTCAGCTACGACAAGAGCGGGTCCCGTCGAGCACAGCCTGCGAGTGCGGGCACCGAACCTTCGTTGGATGGCGCCAGACGGGACAGACCCCACGTGGCAGACATCACCACACCAGGAGCGGACATTGGAGTTCGCGGCGCGGACCGCTCAGAGAGCATGCAAGTTCTGTCCGTTTCCACGCACGTCGGAGCAGGAGGCCGCGGAGTGTCCACCGTCGAGGAGCGTGTAAAGAGCGTCGTCGTGGAGCAACTGAACGTCAAGCCGGAGGAGGTGACGAACAACGCGTCATTCGTCGAGAACCTGGGAGCGGACTCCCTGGACCTTGTCGAGCTGGGCGTGGCCCTGGAAGAGGAGTTCGGCATCGGTATATCCGACGAGGATGCCGAGGAGATCAACACCGTGCAGGACGCCATCGACTGGATCAACGCACACTGGCGGTAGGCGCGCTGTCGGACTGTCGACGCGATCCACCGGAGTTGGTGCTACTGGAAATCGTCACGGAGGGGACCAGCGAGTCTCCGGCGGCGCCGGAAGTGAGGGTGGGAATCGCGGCGTTCGCGAGCGCTACGCCGGCGGAATCCGTCAAGCTGTTTGAGGCAGGTTCTTCGGACCGCACCAGCAGCTCGCGCCGAAGGCGTGGAAGACGTGGAAGTCGGCGCACCACCACCTGATGAACGGCAGCGGCCGGGCCCGCCCGCAGATCCGGCTCACCGTCGCCGCCGGCTACGCGTCTTACATGCTGCCGCGGCTGTCGTTCAACCTCGGGGACACCCTGGCTTCGCGCCGGTTCATCCGCCTCGCCGAAGACCACGCCAGCCAGACCGACGACGTCGTGCTCACCGCCTCGGCCGGGGAGATGGTGACCACGCTGGCGTTCTACGGCCGCCGCTACCAGGAAGCAGCCGTCTCGGCGCGCTCGGTGATGCCGAGGGCGCCCGGGCGGCGCTGAACCGGATGCGCGCCGCGGTCACGGATCTGCCGTTGCAGCCCGGCATCAGCCCGTTCGGCCCTGCCGCCGCCGAGATGATGTACGCCGGTGTCCTGAGCCGTATCGGTGGCGGCGTCGAGGTAGAGCTTGCGCGTCTTGGGGGCCTTGCGTGCCGCTTCCATCGAGCGGTTCCAGCTCGTCAGCAGCAGTCCCCAGAGGGGGTCCAAGCCCTCGCGAAGATCGGCCATGCCGGCAAAGTTAACATGCGTAGCAACGCTGTCCTGAACCTGCAAGATCGTAGTTAGTTGGGATTATCGCAGGTCAGAGGGGGTGTGGTGCCCCTGGCAGGAATCGGACCTGCGGCCTACCGCTTAGGAGGCGGTCGCTCTATCCACTGAGCTACAGGGGCGCTGCGGGGCGACCCCGCACCTGGCTGGTCGGATGCCGGACGGGATCACTCAACGCCTCGCAAGCCTACGCATCCAGACGCCGGTGTGGGAAGGCGGCTCCACCCGGGCCCGCGCACACGCGCGGACCCGGCCGGGCGGCGCGCGGATCCCGACGGCCGGTACGGGGCACGGGTGCTCAGCCGAGCTGCTCGGCCATCTCCACGAGCTCCTTGCAGCGGGGGCAGACCGGGAAACGCTTGGGGTCGCGCACCGGCTCGAACTTGTACCCGCACAGCGCCGTCACGCGGCCGCCTTCGATGGAGGCACGGACGATCTCCTCCCTGCGCGCGTAGTGAGAGAGATCATCCCCCTCGTCCGAGCGGGTGTCAGAGGTCTCCGGCGCGATCTGAGTCGTGCTCATACCCTCGAGTGTAGGTACTCGCCGCAGCCGAGCCGCCGGACTGGTGTCCCCGACCGCGGGCCGGCCGCGAGCCGCCCGCGGCGCGGCTGGTGCGGACGTTCACCCTGGCCTCGGCGGGCAACGTCGCGGCCTCGCGCCACGCAGTTCGTCGAGTGAGCGGTAGCCGCGACAAGTTGTACTTGCATCGATACTCTGAGTAGGAGTCGGTCTGGCTGGCGACACGGTGACGGAACGGGCACGGACATACCACACTCCGCCATCAGGACGCAGAGGAATGCGGCTCCTCCTGCCAGGCGTTGCGGCGTACTCTGGTTGCGGACGAAGGAGACCGGTGACTGGACTGATCGACAGTACCGAGATGTACCTCCGGACCCTGTATGAACTACGGGAGGAGGGCATCACCCCGCTGCGCGCGCGCTTGGTCGAGCGCCTTCACGTGAGCGCGCCGGCCGCGAGTGAGTCGACCGCGCGCCTCGCGAACGAGGGCCTCGTCGCGCTCGCTGACGACCGGACCGTGCAGTTCACGGAGAAGGGCCTGGTCAGAGCGACAGCGGTCATGCGGAAGCACCGCCTGGCCGAGTTGCTCCTCACCAAGGTCATTGGCCTGGACTGGGCGCTGGTCCACAACGAGGCCTGCCGCTGGGAGCATGTGATCTCGGACGAGGTCGAGGCCCGGCTGACAGTCCTGCTCGGTGACCCGAAGCGGTGCCCGTTCGGGAACGAGATCCCGGCGCAGCTCGAGACGACGCAGCCGCCTGGTGTGGCACCGGTGAGCCTGCTCACGTCAGCTGAACGAAGCAACACCGGGACCAAGTCGGTGACGGTGGCCTGGATCTCGGAGCGCCTCCAGACCGACGAGGAGGCGATGCGCGTCCTGCGGGACGCCGCGATCGTGCCCGGGGCACAGCTCTACCTGAACGCACGTGGCGACAGGGTGTACATCGCCAAGCCGGACGGCGACAGCGAGGCCGAGATCGACCGCAGCACAGCGGCGCTCGTCTACGTCAATCACTGATCCGGGAAACAACAGCACACACAGCAGACAAAGCACGTAGCACCTGTACGGAGCCACACAGCACGCAAGCATCTTTACGGATGTGGACCTGACTGTCGGGCCGGGCGTAGACGCCCGGCCCTTCGTCTGTCCGAGCGCCACCCGGTGGGCGGGGCAGCTACCCGCCCACCGGCCAACCCCGCCTCGTGCGCGACCCGCACAGCTCGCTCCATCGATTGGGGGAGAGCCACACGGGTCACGCACAAGCCGGGGGTCGGGGCGGGGGCGGAGCGTCGTCGGGCACCGCGTCCGGGCGCGTCAGGCGCCCGGGCGGACACCGCCCTGGAACGACGACCACCACACGTTCTCGATCCGTACGACCTCGCCGGTACGCGGGGCGTGGATCATCTGGCCGTTCCCGATGTAGATGCCGACGTGGTAGAGGTCAGCACCGAAGAAAACCAGGTCGCCGGGGATCAGCTCGTCGCGGGTGACCCGCCGGCCAGCCGTCCACTGGTCGCCTGTGTAGTGCGGGATGCTGACGCCGGCCTTTCCCCAGACCCACTGGGTGAGTCCGGAGCAGTCGAAGCTGTCCGGGCCCTCGGCACCCCAGACGTACGGCTTGCCGAGCTGGGCGCGCGCCTCCTGGACGGCGCGGGCCGCGCCGCCGCTGCCGCCGGTCGGGGGTGGCGCGGCCGGCAGGGCGGGTGCCGCGGCGAAGGCGTTGCCGGCCGTCGTGACGAGGCCGGCCTCCCGGGTGAGCCGGTCGCGTTCCAGGGCGGCCTGGCGGGCCGTCTCGGCGGCGGCCGCGGCCTCGGCGGCCTTGCGGGCCCGCAGCGCGGCGGCCTCGCGTTCCCGGGCCTGGCGCTCCAGCTCCGCCTGCCGGGCGATCAGGCCGTCCAGCAGCCTGCCCTGCTCGCCGGCCGACTCCTCCAGCCCGCGCCGGCGCTCGGCCAGTGAGTCGACGAGCCGTTGCCGGCCGGCGCGGGTCTCGTCGGCGGCCTGCTTCGCCTCGGTCTGGTCGTGGCGGGCCAGCCGCAGGTCGGATTCGGCGGCCCGCTGCCGCCGGGACAGCGCGTCGACGGCGCCGGCGCGGTCGAGCGCGGTGCGGGGATCGCCGGTGAGCAGGATGGAGAGCTGTTCCAGCCCGCCGGAACGGTAGGCCGACGTCACCAGGCCGCGGTGCCGGTCGGAAGCGTGCCGGACGGCGACGTCCGCCGTTCGCAGCTGCTGGGCGGCCGTGGCCGCGGCGCGCTCCGCCTCGGCGAGACGGATGCGTTCGGCGTTGTACTGCTCGGCGGCCACGGACATCTTGTGGCTGAGGTCGTCGAGGTGGGCCCGGGTCGCGGTGATCTGGGCGGCGATGCTTCCGAGGTCCTCGGCGTAGCCGACCTGTGGCCCTCCGTCGGAGCCGTCGGAGCCGCCGTGGGTGTCGTCGGGGGTGTCGCTGCGGGTGTCGCCGCCGCGGGCGGGCGCGTTCGGCTCCGCGCGGGCCATGCCCGCCCCGATGCCACCGCCCGCGCCGGTCAGCGAGGGCCCGGCGGCGAGAACGCCGAGCAGGGTGATGAGGACCGGGCGCATGCCCCGTCCGTCAATGGTCCGGCGCGTTGCCGACCGGTGGGAACCTTTGTCTGTTTCGAGTGCTGGCGTACTTACATTGGCGTTACCTGGCGGGTCCCCGTACGGGGACGAAACGGGCGGAGATACACCCGATCGGGGGATAGTGCAGGCCTCGTGGGACGGACTACCGGCGCTATGGCAGCCCTCCGTCGGAACACTGGTCACGACGCCGCACCGTAACTGTATGCAGTTGTACAGTCACGGAAGCACGCCGAACGACACGGAGAGTCCCGTAACATCCACGCTGAGTCCAAGCTCGAGGAGCATGGGTCGCCCAATTAATCGATTTCACATGTCAGAAACAGGAAAGACACTAGATCGGAACAGATCTTATCGACTCTTCGGCCGAAGGACCGGGACGAGCGCAGCGTGGCCGGGGACCGGGGTAGCGCAGTCCGCGCGGTGCGCGCGGGGGGAATGACAGGAGAGACATGGACGAATTGAGCTCGGGCGATACCGCGTGGGTGCTCGTCAGCGCCGCACTTGTGCTCTTCATGACGCCCGGCCTGGCCTTCTTCTACGGCGGTATGGTCCGCGCGAAGAATGTGCTCGGCATGCTCATGCAGAACTTCTTCTGCATGGGGATGATCACACTGGTGTGGTCGGTCGTCGGTTTCAGTATCGCCTTCGGCGAGGGTAACGGATTCTGGGGCGGTTTCGACTTCTTCGCCCTCCAGGATCTCACTGCGAGTGACGGGGCGATCCCGTACGTCGCCTTCGTCGCCTTCCAGATGATGTTCGCGGTCATCACGCCCGCCCTGATCACCGGTTCCACCGCGGACCGGATGAAGTTCAGCTCCTTCGCGATCTTCGTCACGCTGTGGTCGGTCCTGGTCTACTCGCCCATCGCGCACTGGGTGTGGGCGAGCAGCGGCTGGCTGTTCAAGCGCGGCGCGCTCGACTTCGCGGGCGGCACCGTCGTCCACGCGAACGCCGGTATCGCCGCGATCGTGCTGGCGCTGTTCCTCGGTAAGCGGCGCGGCTGGCCGACCGGCGACTTCCGCCCGCACAACGTGCCGTTCGTGCTGCTGGGCACCGGCATCCTGTGGGTGGGCTGGTTCGGGTTCAACGCCGGCTCGGCGCTGGGCGCGAACAAGGTCGCCGCGATCGCGCTGCTCAACACGCAGATCGGTGCGGCCACGGCCATCCTCGGCTGGATCGCGATCGAGCGGCTGCGGGACGGCAAGGCCACCACGCTCGGCGCCGCGTCGGGTGCCGTCGCGGGTCTGGTCGCGATCACCCCGGCCTGTGGGTTCGTCTCGCCGATGGGCTCGATCGCCATCGGCCTGCTGGCGGGTGCGATCTGCGCGCTGGCGACGTCCATCAAGGGCAAGGTCGGCATCGACGACTCGCTCGACGTCGGCGCCGTCCACCTGGTCGGCGGTGTGCTCGGTGCGCTGCTGACCGGCTTCTTCGCCACCGTCGACACCAACACGGCCGGCAAGGACGGCCTGTTCTACGGCGGTCCGTGGAGTGTCGTGGGCGAGCAGGCGCTGGCCATCGGCGCGACGCTGGGCTACTCGGCGGTCGTGACCGCCCTGATCGCCCTCGCGCTCAAGTACACGATCGGGCTGAAGGTCTCGGACGAGGACGAGGAGATCGGCCTCGACGAGGCGCTGCACGGTGAGACGGCCTACCGGCTGACGTCCATCGGCGGCAGCGGGTTCACCTCCGCCGTCACCACGACCAAGGTGCCTGAGGAGGCCAAGGCATGAAGCTCGTGACGGCAGTCATCAAGCCGTTCAAGGTGGACGACGTCAAGACCGCCCTCGAGGGCATCGGCGTCCACGGGCTGACGATCTCCGAGGTGCAGGGCTACGGGCGGCAGAAGGGCCACACCGAGGTCTACCGCGGGGCCGAGTACAAGGTCGACTTCGTCCCCAAGATCAAGATCGAGGTGGTGGTGGACGACGAGGCCGTCGACGAGCTCGTCACCGCGATCACGACGTCCGCGCAGACCGGCAAGATCGGCGACGGAAAAGTGTGGGTTGTCCCGGTCGACGCTGTCGTCCGTGTACGGACGGGCGAGCGGGGCTCCGACGCCCTGTAAGCCCGGGAAGAACATTCGGGGGCGCGCCTGTTACGGCGCGCCCCCTTTCTTTTCGGCACTGTGACGCCGCGGCGAACATCTTGCCGTGGAACCGTGAACATCGGGCGAGAAACCGCGACAGACTGCGGGTGCGGGGGATAGGACCCAGTACGACGGGGGTGGCGGGTGAACGACAGGCTCCAGGCCCTGCGGGGCCGGGTGGACGCTTTTCCCGGTGTGACCGGGCCCGCGTTGCGGGAGGCACTGGTCGAGCGCGCCGACGCGGCCCTCGGGGAGCTGTTCGGGGAACCAGGGCCCGGAGTCGCGCTGCTCGCGGTCGGTGGCTACGGGCGAAGTGAGCCCGCCTTCGGCAGCGACCTGGACCTTGTGCTCGTCCACGACGGCCGCCGAGGCGACATCTCCGCCGTCGCCGACGCGATCTGGTACCCGCTGTGGGACGCCGGAGTCGGCCTGGACCACAGCGTCCGCACCGTGGACGAAGCCGTCTCCGTCGCCGACTCCGACCTCAAGGCGGCGCTCGGCCTGCTCGACGCCCGCGTGATCCGCGGTGACGGCGGCCTCGCGGGCACGCTGCTGGAACGGGTCCGGACCCGGTGGCGGGAACGCGCACCGCGCCGCCTGCCCGAGCTCGCCGAGGCGGTCGCGGAGCGCGCGCGCCGGATGGGCGAGCTCGCCTTCCTGCTCGAGCCCGACCTCAAGGAGGCCCGGGGCGGCATGCGGGACGTCCACGCGCTGCACGCCCTCGCCGCGGCCTGGGTCGCCGAGGCGCCGCCGGAGCGCGTCCAGGCCGCCTACCAGGTGCTGCTCGACGCCCGCGGCGAGGTGCGCCGGCTCAGCCACGGCCGCGCACAGGACCGCCTGCTCCTGCAGGACGGCACGGCGGTGGCCGCGACACTGGGCTACCCCGACTCCGTCGCGCTGTCCCGGGCCATCTCGGACGCCGGCCGCACGATCTCCTGGACGTGGGACACGACCTGGTACCGGGTGGCCGCCGCGCAACGCTCGAAGATCCGTTCCCGGCTGCGCCGGCCGGTCCGACGTCCCCTCGACGAGGGCGTCGTCGAACAGGACGGGGAGATCCAGCTGGCCCGTGACGCCGAACCCGCCACCGACCCCGGGCTGGTGCTCCGGGCGGCCGCGGCCGCGGCGCGCACCGGCGTCCCGTTCGGGCGCTACGCCATCGACCGGCTCGGCCGCGAGGCGCCGGCGATGCCCGAGCCGTGGCCCGAGGCCGCCCGGGACGACCTGGTCAGCCTGCTGGCGACCGGGGACGCCGCGGTGCGGGTGCTGGAGTCCCTCGACCAGGTCGGGCTGCTCGTGCGGCTGATCCCCGAGTGGGCGGCCGTGCGCAGCAAGCCGCAGCGCAACCCCTACCACCGCTACACCGTCGACCGGCACCTGATCGAGGCCGCCGCCCGCGCCGCCGCCCATACCAGGGACGTCGACCGGCCCGACCTGCTGCTGCTCGGCGCGTTGCTGCACGACATCGGCAAGGGGTACCCGGGAGACCACACTGACGCCGGCATCGTCATCGTCCAGACGTTGGCGCCCCGGCTGGGCCTGCCGCCCGAGGACACCGAGGTGCTGGTCGCGATGGTCCGCCATCACCTGCTGCTGACCGAGGCGGCGACCCGGCGGGACATCGACGACGTCGCCACCATCGAGTCGGTGGCGGCCGCGGCTGGCAGCGTGCGCGTACTCACCCTGCTGCACCGGCTCACCGAAGCCGACGCGAAGGCCACCGGTCCGACCGCGTGGAACGCCTGGAAGGCCCGGCTCGTCACCGACCTCGTCCACCGGGCCACGGCCGTGCTCGACGGCAAGGCACCGCCGTGCCCGCCGGCGCTCACCGAACGGCAGACCGCCCTGCTCGCGCTGCCCGACGACCTCACCGTGCAGGTCAACCCGCTCCCCGACGAGGGCATGTTCGAGATCGTGGTCGTCACCGCCGACCGGGTGGGCCTGCTCGCGACCACCGCCGGCGTCCTCGCGCTCAACCGGCTGGACGTCCGCCGCGCCTCCGCGCGGGGCGCCGGCGGCCGCTCGCTGCTACAGGCCGCCGTCGCGTCCGCGCACGGGCACCGCCCGGACCCGAAGCGGCTGCGCGACGACCTGCGCGCGGCCCTGGCGGGCACCCTCGACGTCACCGCCCGCCTGGCCGGCCGGGAACAGGACTACGCCACCACCCGTCGGTGGAACACGCCGGGGGCACCTCAGGTGATTTTCGACGACTCCGGCTCGACGACGGTCATCGAGGTGCGCGCTCCCGACCGTGCCGGGGTGCTGCACCGGATCACCGGCGCGCTGGCCGAGGCCGGCCTGGACGTCCGCACCGCGATCGTCGCGACCCTCGGCCTGGACGTCGTCGACGCCTTCTACGTCGAGGACTCGTCGGCCCCGGTCACAGCTGCCTCCACGGCCAGCACGGCCAGCTCTTCGGCCACCGTCTCCACGTCGACCGCCTCTGCGTCTGTCGAGTCTGTGGCCGCGGCGTCCGCCGCCTCCGTGACCGGCCTCGCCGCCCCGCGACTTCTGGGTAGCGCGCGGCGGGCCGAGGTGGCGACCGCCGTCATGGCCGCGCTCGACACAGGGAAGCCCGGCTAACCCCCCGCGGGGACGCCCGGGGCTGGCCCGCCAGACGGCCTCGGTCGCCCGGCTCGTGCCCCGCCCGTGCCCGCTCGCGCCCGGCGAGCGACATGTCCTGTCAAACGCCGGGAGGGGCGGGGTCTGGTTCGCCGCGCGGGACGCTATGCTTGGGACGCACACTCAGGAGGCTTCGCCTAGTCCGGTCTATGGCGCCGCACTGCTAATGCGGTTGGGGGCTTATACCCCCTCCGGGGTTCAAATCCCCGAGCCTCCGCCCCTCGCGGTCGGGCCCGTCCACTTCGGACGGGCCGCTGACCAGGCGCAACGCCATCGGCATCTGAAATCCCCGAGTTCTCACCATTGCTGGTGAGGACATGGTGCGGACGTCGCGTCGGACGGGGGATCGCCGCGGCGACCGTCTCCGCCGCGTGCTGCCCCGCCGAGCGCAGCAGATGCACGTACAGGTTCGCGGTGATCGACGCCGACGAGTGCCGAAGATCGTGCAGACGGCGCGGGGACAGCGCGGGGACAGCAGGTCCCGGCCGAGCTCGGCCCCGACCTCAACCTCGACGTCGACCGGGACCGCGGCGGAGCTGCGGTTGCGGGAGCGCGAGCAGCAGTCCCGCGACCGGGCCGCCCAGCTCCGGGTGGAGCTGCGTTCCGGCAGGTACACGCCATCCGCCCGTGCCGGGCGGAACCCGGGCATGGCGATCGGCAGGGGCTGACCGCCCCGTACGTAGCGCACAGCCCCGCCGGCATCGCTCGGCGGGGCTGTGGGGCCGTTCCGGGGGCCGCAGATGGCGCCTTGAGATGGACGCGGAGCGCCGTTCGGATACCGGCCGGGGGGTGGGTGCCCGGATCGGGGTTTGACCGGCCCACCCTGGGCAGTAAATGAACTGGGGTGCCGGTTGGCCTACTGCAAGGGGATGCCGGCATGGCCTGCGGTACCCCGCCCGGCGGCCGGTCCTACTCTGCCTCGGGACCGGCGGCCTGGAGACGTTGCCCCCGGCGCCGCTGGCGTCACCTCGGCGCCGGAGGTGGCCCTCCGTCCGGGGCGGAGCCGGCGAAATCCGCACACCCGGGCGGGACCATCGGCCCGCTGGACACCACCGGCGGGCCGTGGCCGTTCCGGGGGCCGTAGCCGAGACGCCGCATCGGTCAGTCCGCCGTCCCGGCGCCACCAAGCCCCAGCGTCGCGACCTTTGACCAGCGGTACACCTTCTCGTCCCGGTTCAGGTCGATCAACTGCACGGCCGTGACGCTGGTGGTGGTGGCCCTGGGTTCGACCTCGGCGAGCCGTCGGTGGAGAGGCTCGGCGGGGGCATCGGCGCCGGAGTAGGCGACCGACACGTGCGGGGTGCGGAGGCATGGGCGGCGGAACGGCCGGGCTGGACGGTGGACGACGCGCGCTGACCGCGTTCGCTGCGCTCGTGGCCGGCCTGTGGACGTACCGGGCGGTCACCGACGGGGCGGACGGGCCGTGGGTCCGAGCCGCCCGTGACTACGCAGCGTGGAGAGTGGGGGTCGCGGTCGGCTGAGCCGTAGTGTCGCGCCGCGGGACCACCACATTACGGTCCGCGGTCTGAGTGGGCTCCGGCGGGACGTTGCCGCGGTCTGACGATCCGCTGCCGTAGCGGCCTCACGGCGGGTCTACAGCAGGCGACAGGGCAGGCGACACGACACGGGACAGGCGACAGCAGCCGCGACCGCGCGGCTGTTTTAGCCCGGCCCGGTGGCAAGCTGCCCGCCCCGGGTTTACCCGGCTCGCGGCAGGGCAGGGGGTGAGCTGGGTGCTGCCTGGCCACTCCCGGAGTTGGCGACTGTGTGGCCGGGAGCGCCCGCCTCGACCGCCGGCCCCGCTGCCCCACCCCGGGACCGGCGGCCTGGCGCGGGAAGCGGCCTGGCGGGTGGTCGAGGCGGGCGGGGCGACGGCCCACGCTGGGACTCCGCCGCGCCGCCCCAACTGCCGAGCGCCTGCTGCTCGGCGCCCTCGACACCGAAAGCCCTGGCCTCGCCGCCCTGCTCGGTGAGTTGGACCTGCGATCCCCCGCTGCGCGCCCGAGTGGCGTCGGTCCTGAAGGCCGCCAGCTAGCGGCCCCCGGCGGCGTCCGTGACCGCGTCAAGCACCCAGTCGTCCGGTGGACTGCCGCGCAAGCCGTCGGCGGTGGGATAGACCCGGCACTGCAACCCGTAGTCGATCCGGCTCGCCGCCGACGGGTCGACGTCGCGGCCGTCGACCCGCAGCGTCGGCGAGCCCAGGAACCGCAGCGTCCGCGCCCTCTCGGGACCTTCGACCTCGACGAGCCGCACCGGCTCGTGCACGCCAGTCCGTGCCAGCAGGTCACCCAGGTGGGCCAACAACGGCCGGTAGTTCGGGCAGTCCGCGACATAGAGCAGTTCGACAAGCACCGTCACCCTCGCCTCCGTCCGGTCAGAGCGAGTGGCCCACTCCAGCGTTGACCGACCTCTCGCGCCCGGCAACCCCCGACCCGGGCGACGACGCCCGCAGCCGGCACGTGCCGGTCACAAAGCGATAGGACCGGCTGTGTTCATCAGCACCGACGACCCGCGCGCCGTCGCCGCGGTCGCCGCCGTAGTCGTCCGGGTACGCCAGCAGCGCTGCGAGCTCGCGGTCGAGATCGATTCCGACCTGGCCGATCGCGGGATCGCCAGATGACGAAACCGTGCGGCGCGTTCTCGTGGGTCGCGCGGATGACGGTCGCCCAGGTGGCGTTCTCCCGTGCTCGTACCCCGGGCGCCGCCTCCTGAAGAACCGGATCAGACCTGTCCGCGATATTGGGCGTGGCCAGGGGTTGTCCGCTGACCCGAACCGACCTGGCGTGATCGTGCATCGGTGCCCCTTCGGCCTCGGGAGGGGGCTGGTCGACGCCGCGGTCGTGGGCGCTCGCCAGGAATTCATCCGCTACAAGGCCGGACAGCTCTGCCGCAATGCTGACCACGGCGTGCGTGGCGTGGCGGGTAACGGTGAGGCGATTGTCTGCGCGGACAACAACGGCTGGCGCTGGGAGCCGGCGTAAGGGCCGGCTGCGCTGTTTCGGAACGTCCGCCATGACATTCGAGGTGCCCTGAAACGGACCCCCCGCGCGCACTCGCCGGAGTCCTCCGGCGATCTGTGCATGCTGTGCGACTGCCCAAAAGGTGTAGTACGGTCGTCTCTCTCCGCGTAGCGGTTGCTCGCAGGTTCGGGGAGGGCACGTGTATCCGCAGGAACTGCCGGTACCGTTACCGGCCGCGGCCGGCCGTGGGCGGAGCCGCCCAGGGCGCCGTTCCGGCCGTACCGCCGCAGCCACCGTGCCGACGTCCGGTGCGGCGGGATGAAGCCGTCCACGTTCGAGTATCACCGGCCCGAGAGCGTTGACGAGGCGACCAGGCTGCTGGCCGATCTCGGCGACGGCGCCAAGGCGCTGGCCGGCGGGCAGAGCCTCGTCCCGATGCTCTCGCTGCGCCTCGCCTTCTTCGATCATCTCGTCGACATCTCGCGGCTGGCTGAGATCCGTGGCGTCGAGCGTCGTGACGACGCGCTCTGGATCGGCGCCGGCACCACCGAGGCCGTGGTCGGAGCGGACGCCGAGGTGGCTCGCGGTGTCCCGCTGCTCGCCCGCGCCACGGCGCTGATCGGCCATGCCCAGATCCGCAACCGGGGCACCCTCGGCGGGTCGATCGCGCATGCCGATCCCGCGGCCGAGTACCCGGCCGTCGCGCTGGCGCTCGACGCCGAGCTGGAGGCCGCCTCGCCGCGGGGGCGGCGGGTCATCCCGGCGGCGGAGTTCTTCACCGGCCTGTGGAGCACGGTGCTGGAACCCGACGAACTGCTCGTCGGCGTCCGGTTCCCCGTGTGGACGGGGCGGTGCGGCTTCGCGGTCCGGGAGTTCGCCCGCCGCCACGGAGATTTCGCGATGGCGGGTGCCCGGGGGGGGGGGGGGGGGGGGGGGGGCCCGCCCCCCCCCCCCCCCGCGGGCCCC
>NZ_JALKFY010000647.1:0-17024 GCF_023242985.1 Frankia sp. Mgl5
AGCTCAACAACCGCGCGCTGCAGACGTTCCACCTGTCCGACATGGAGCTGATGATCCGTCAGTTCCACAAGGTCGTCGAAGACCATCGACGAGCTGCAGGACTTCTACGACGCGATCGCGCCGCTCGCCGAGGAGGCCACGCGGCTGCTGCACCTGCTCTACTCGACGATCATCGAAGCGTACCCGGTCAACATCTTCAAGCAGATACGGATCCCGGACCCGGGTGCGGCGTTCTTCGAGACCGCCCGCGAACCGGCGATCTGAGAGAGCGGACCGCCATGGGTATCACCGGAACAAAGATCACGCCGAGTACCGGGACCGAGTTCACCGGGCTTAAGGGCAGGCAGCTCGTCGACCAGGACGTCGCCGAGGCCACTCTGGCAGCACTCGAGGAGACTGGCGTCGTCGTCTTTCGCGAGGCCGACATCGACGACGAGGACCTGATCGCCTTTGGCCGCCTGCTCGGTAACGTTCTGCCGCTCCCGATGGGCGGCCACAAGCTCAAGGAGATCCAGCGGATCACCCGCGACGCGTCGGCGAGCAAGCTGGCGGCGTACCGCGAGGCCACGTTCCACTGGCACATCGACGGAACCACCGGCGAAATACCGGACAAGGCCACGCTGCTCACGGCGCGGCAGGTGACCGACGACGGCGAGGGTGACACCGAGTTCGCGAACACCTACGCCGCCTATGAGGCACTGCCCGAGGAGGAGAAGGCGCAGCTGGCGGACCTCTACGCCCTGCACAGCTTCGCCGCGTCCCAGCTCGTCGCCATTCCCAACCCCTCGCCCGAGGAGCGGGCGCTCTGGGACCGCAACCCGACCCGCAAGCAGCCGATCGTCTGGACCCGCGGCAACGGCCGCAAGTCGCTGCTGGTCGGCTCGACCGCGGGCGAGGTCGTCGACCTGCCCGCGGACGAGGGGCGGGCACTGCTCGACCGCCTCCTCGCCTGGGCGACCCAGCCGCAGTTCGTCCTCCGGCACCGCTGGACCCAGGGCGACCTCGTCATCTGGGACAACACCGGACTGCTACACCGGGCACTTCCCTACGGACCGTCGTCGACCAGGTTGATGCACCGTGCATCACTGGCCGGCGAGGAAGCCGTCGCGTAAGTCTGTTTCGCGCGGGGGCGGCGCCCATGCGAATCGCTAGAGAGGCGGTTCACGGGCGCGCGCCGCCGACTGATCACCAGCAACGCGGCTATCACAGAGAGGTTCGACACCGTAACCGAACGGAAGACGGCTGTTGTCGCCGGTGGCCGACCGGGTACCGGGCGGTGATCAGCCTCCGGCTGGTCGAGGACAGATTCGCGACTGCGGTGCTCGACATCGACGGGGATGCCGTCGAACGGGTCGCCGGGGAGGCGTGCGAGAAGGGGCACGCGACCGCCGCGTGCGGCATCGACGTCTTCGACCGTATGGATTCGTCCGCCGCCGGGCTGGGGTGGGAGTCGGACCTGCCGCTGCTCAAGGAGTACCTCGCCGTCACCGACTTCGACGAGGCGACGAAGTGGGCGGTGGAGCACGGCCAGGCCGACTACATGTGGAGCAGGCGCACCGTCTGCGCCTATGTCTCCACCCAGGCGATGCCCCTACTCAAGCAGGGCATCCGCATCAACGCGATCTGCCCCGGCCCCACCGACACCCCCCTCGCCCGGGCCAACGAGGAGCGGTGGCTCGGCTTCGGTACCGACTTCCGCGCCGAGGTGGGCAGCTCGCCGGCGACCCCGCTGGAGCAGGCCTACCCGCTGCTGTTCCTATGCAGCGACGCCGCCTCCGCCGTCAACGGCATCACCCTCACGGCCGACTCGGGCTACTTCACCGCCGGCATCACCGAATCCTTCTCCGGCGAGGATCGCAACACGTCGGCGATGTCACCGAGCATGGTCTTGGGAAACGCAGCGCCGGAGGTCCGCCTCCGGCGAGGATCGCAACCTCCTCCACGAACGCCAGCACGTGCCGTGTCCGTGTAGCGCCGGAGGTCTACCTCTGGAGCGGCGTCCATTGGCGTGGTGTACGCCGAAGGCTCAGGCACCGGGCAGCAGGGCTGACGGCCGGCGGCGTGGGGTCGCAAGGTGAGGGCGCACTCGACGGACATGACTGATCGTCGCCGACTACTTGGACCGATTCCGGCGATCGATGCTTACTCTGCGTGATGGTGAAGCCCTGTAGCGGTGGTGACGTCGTGATGCCGAACTACCCGGCATGCGCTGATCTGAGATGGCAGGAGTCGACACGGAGATAGCCGCCGACCAGGTCCGATGTCATCTCGTGACAGGCAACGGCACCAGCCAACGGGAACGCGGCAGCACTCATAATCCGGCGGTCGTGGTCTCGCGCCCATCCCTGGCAGGCCTGCGCGCCCCGCCCCAACTTCCAGCGAGGCGACAGAGTCGCTCGTCGGGCAGCCCGACGGTCGACCCGGCCCGGATCGCGATCGGTGGCGTGAGCGTCGGCGGCATTGCGGGGGCACTGGCATGCTGGCCCAAGATTCGGCGAGGTGCCGGTGCCGGTGCCGGCGGCCAGGATATGTCGGGCCGATCTGGCGCCACAGGCGCGGCTTGCGTACCGGCAACTGGTCGGCAGAGTGTCGCCGCTGGTCGATCGGTCCGCTCGGCTCAGGGGAGTCGTCTGCCATTTATGTCCGATCGCCGTGGCACTTCATGCCTACTCAAGATAGTCAACGGCGTTGATGATCTGTCGGTAGTTGAATGATCATGAGGTGCAGAGATAGGCGAGGTTCGGCGTGTCCTTAGCGGGTCTCCTGAAATGAGGTACGCCACCACTAAAGCGATGATCGTTCTAGATGGATGGCTGTAGTGAACCCCGGGCGCGCCCAATCATCATCGGCTGGTCAAGACCCTCGCGACTGCGCTGGAGACTGCCGCCGGGCCGGACTGGAACGCGGACTTCAACTTCGACGTAGCATTGCGATGCTCTGCGCGATGGTCGGGTCTTTCTGATGGCCACTGCAGTGGCCACCGCGAGGGTCGGAGCGATGCCGCGGCTTCCCACTCTGCCCCTTATGGCAGCGACAGAGCCTCTACCAGCGTCCACGGCAGCTCTGCCGGATCCCGGTATCCCAGCATTTGGCGAGGGTGACCGGAAGCGATCGGGGCGTGGGAACGACGGCGGGTCCACCGTGACCACCGAATGCTCCTCGCCCGCAGCTAGCGGCGCAACCACACAAAGGGCCGTCCAGGTGATCACGCCGGACACTCCACCGGTCATCACGCCAGACGTCGCGCGGACCCTGCTTCGTATCCTTTACGCAGCGCAGACCAGCCGCCACTCTGCCGACACCGGCCAGTCAAGGAGTGCACCGCCCGCAGCGCATTGACCTGATCGGCCTGCGTTCGACCATTCCCGAAAGGTAGCACCCATGATCCGGTTCGCCTTCTATGGCCGGGTATCCACCGAGGACCAGCAAGACCCGGAAGCCTCCCGCAGCTGGCAACTACGGCAACCAGTATGGCCTGACCATGCCTGTCTTCGAGCACTACAGAGTCGCCATGTGGGTCCCCGAAATCGGCGGACCGATCGACCCTAACTCCGAAGCACACGATCTGATCATGTCTGTGTTCGGGGGCATGTCGAAAGGCGAACGAAATCGGATCAAGGTCCGGGTACGGTCAGCGATGCAGGCCCAAGCCAAGGTCGAAGGTCGCTACCTCGGCGGCCGGCCCCCTACGGCTACCGGCTCGCCGACGCCGGCCCCCACCCCAACCCGGCGAAAGCCGCCGACGGTAAGCGTCTGCACGTCCTGGAAAAAGACCCTGTGACGGCGCCCACCGTGGCGCGGATCTTCCGCTGGTACCTCAACGGCATGGGGGTCTTCCTGATCGCCCAGACCCTGACCGCTGAGGGAATTCCCTCGCCCTCGGCCTACGACCGGGCGCGCAACCGACACCGCACCGGGATCGCCTGGTCCAAAGGCGCGGTGCAGGCCATCCTGGCGAACCCGCGCTACACCGGATACCAGGTCTGGAACAAACAACACAAAGCCGAAACCCTCCTCGATGTCGACGACGTCGCCCTCGGCTACGAGACCAAGCTCAAGTGGAACGAGCGCGACCAGTGGATCTGGTCTGACCGGCCGGCCCACCCCGCCATCGTCGATAAGACGACGTTCTCCGCGGTCCAGGAACGGCGCGCCCGCCGTGGCCCCAGCTCCGACCGGCCCCGGACCCGCACCCCACACCCCTACGCCCTGCGCAGCCTATTGGTCCACCACCAGTGCGGCCGGCGCATGCAGGGCACTTGGAACCACGGGCATGCCCATTACCGCTGCCGCTACCCGCAGGAATACGCCATCGCCAACCTCATCGACCACCCGCTGACGGTCTACCTACGCGAAGACGCGATCCTGCCCGACCCCGATGCATGGCTGACCACCGCCTTCGGCCCAAACCAGCTCAGGACCACCCTGGATGCTCTGGCAGCCCAGCAGCCCAGCAGCCCGAGAACGCGACAGCCGTTACCGACCCGATCCATCGGACGATCGCGGCCTGCGACCGCCGACTCGCCCAGCACCGCGCCGCCCTGGAAGCTGGCGCCGATCCCGTCCTTGTCACCGGCTGGATCAACGAGGTCCAAGACGAACGCGCCGCGGCGGTGGCCGCTCTCGAACAGACAGGAGCCCGGCGAGAGACCACACCGCCCGCCTCACCCGCCAAGAGATCAACGACGCAGTCGAAGCCCTCGGCGGGTTCCTTGCCATCCTCCGCAAGGCAGATCCGGCCGACAAAGCGGAGATCTATAGGCAAATGGGACTGCGGCTCAGCTACGACCATGAGGCGCGCGTCGTGTCGGCCGAGACCTCACCAAGATCATCGGTGGGCCTGGTGGCTGTGTCCGAGGGGGGACTCGAACCATTACCCGGCACCGGTCACTCTGTCCGGTGAGCTCGTTCTCGCGGGTCGCGGGGGAATCGGGCGATGAGCCAGCGTTGCGGGCTGGCCGCCGAGACCTGGACGACCCGCTGCACCTCGAAGTCGACGACGCGCTGCGCGCCGGGCACCGTCGCGGCCCGGTCGGGATTCCAGTCGACCCGGGCGCGGCCGGTGAGCTGCAGGGTGTGGCCGTGCTCCCAGTCGAGGAAGAGTAGACCGCAGCGCGGGTCGAGCTCGATGTTGCCCAGCGTCATGTACATCGAGTTGCCGCGGTAATCAGGCCAGGACAGACGCCCGTGGTCGGTGACCGTGACAAAGCCCGAGCTCCCGCCCCGGTGCGACGTGTCCGCCCCGAGGCCAGCGGCCTGGGTCGCGACGAAGAAGGTGTCGGCTTCGGCGATCCAGCGCCGCTGGCTGGCGGTGAGCGCGGTGGTCACCGAGATGGGTCCGCGCGCCGCCTCGGCGTCGTCCCGCGCGAGGTGGCATGGCTGGATGTACTTCGGACAGTTCGAGTAGACCTGGTCGGTGTGAACCACCACCCGGCCGCCCTCACAGCGGGCCTTCCCGTTGGCCCGCATCCGTCGGCGGCTGGCTGGGTCGAGGGCGAGCAGGCCGACGTCCCGCCGCGCGGCGAAGGCGCCTTCGAGGGGATCCCCGGCACCGGGCAGGGCATCGACGACGATGGTCTCCTCGTCCGCCGCGGCGACGAAGCCGGCCGTGCCGGTCAGCAGGCTGGCCCAGACCGCGCCGGCCTCGTCGGCGGCTCCGAGCAGGAGGATCCGTTGCTGCCCGAGGAACTCCGCGGCCACTGGTGGGATGGTGGCGCCGACGACGGCCGATCCGCGCGGGCCGGGGGGCAGGCTCGCGCGCGCCTGTACCGAGCGTTCGCCCGGGTGGAGCATGACTGGTTCCTTCCGTCAGGTCGGGTTGGCCCGCCACCTGGCCCGCGCAGGCGGTCCAGCTCGTGTCGGCTCCCGGCGTCGCGGGGGTTCGGGATGGCCCGCCGTGGTGGCCCGGGCGGGGCGCCCAGGCCACCACGGGCCGCGTCGGGATCCCGGCTGCTAGAAGAAGCCGCAGGTCGGGGCGCCCTGGGTTGGCACGGGTGCAGCTTCGGCGCCGGTTGGGGCGAAGATCTCCAGCCGGATGCCGTCCGGGTCGGTGAAGAACACGCCCCCGGACGACGCGCCCTCGCCGTGCGCGACGACGCCGTCGTAGAGCGGCTCGACGCCGATCTCGCGCAGCACCACCTCCGTTTGGCGGACCGCCTCGAGGTCGGCGACCTGGAACGACAGATGGTGCAGCCCGGGCAGCCCCGTGGGGAACGCCCCCTCGCTCTGCTGCCACAGGGTGAGCAGGAGCGTGCCATCCCGGCCGAGGAACGCGAACTTCCGGTCGCCGTTGGTCTGCCCGCCCAGCTCCTCGAGGCCGAGGACCCGCTGGTAGAAGGCGGTCGAGCGGGTCAGATCGGTCACGTTCAGACCGACGTGGCCGGTCTGCGGCCCAGGATTGCCCATGTGTACCTCCGATTTGTGGATCTGGTTCCGACTCGCGGATCAGCCGTTCTAACGGCATGACTGCACCCGTCCCGTTAGAAAGATGCCCGAGCCTTCTAACGGTGTCAACCCGGAGGTAGCGTTAGATTGATGGAGCAGGCCCCTGCCGAGTACGACGGCGCCCCGATGCTCGGTGAACCGCCGGCCATCGAGCTGGGCAACACCGTCTACGCCATGCGGGGCCGTCCCCGCGACGCCCTGCGGACGGTGCTGGAACTGGTCGACTGGATGCGCGCGATGCGTCCGCGGCTCACGGTCGCGCTCACCGAGGACGACCTGCGTGCTGTCGGCGAGGATGACCTGCGGATGGCACGCGAGCTACGAGACACGGTCCGAGCGCTGGCCGGCGCGGCGGCGAACGGCCACGAGGCGGATCCCGACGCGGTCGCCGCCCTGAACAAGCTCGCCCGGCGAACACCGTGGTGGCGCGAGCTGCGCGTCGACCCCGAACCCCGGGTGGTGGTGAGCTGCGCGGACCGACCCGTCGCGCTCGCGCTCGCCGCGCTGGCCGACGACGCAGTGTGCCTGTTCGGCGGACCCGCCGGCGCCGAGGTGCGGGCCTGCCACGGGCCTGGCTGTGTCCTCTATTTCGTCCACGGCGCGCCGCGGCGGGAGTACTGCTCGACTGGCTGCGGCAACCGGGCCCGAGCCGCCCGCCACTACGCCAAGATCCGCCAGGCCCCTGATGGAGCCACCGGGTCGCCGTAGCGCGGGCTCCAGTGTCGTGACGATCCGGCTACGCGGACTGGTCAGCCGACCGCCAGGTATGGCTTGGGTCCGGTCACGCGCATGTCGATCAGCTGATCGGCAGCCCCGCGTTCATGAGCCCCGAACAGGTCCGCGGCGACGCGACGACCAGGGCGACAGAGGTGTTCGCCTGGGCGGCCGCGGTCGGGAGCCGAGGCCGAGCACGAACCGGCCCGAGGTGAGCGCCTGCAGGTCATGGGCGACTGTCGCGATGGTCATCGGATTGCGCGCGAACGCCACCGCGATCGCCGTCCCGAGCATCAGCGTGGACGTTCCGGACCACCGTTTCAGCTCCAGCCCGCGGCCCGTGCCGCCGCGGGCCGGTACTGCGCGGGTATCGATTGCTGCCCATCCGCAGGCGGCGTTTTAGGCGCGAGCGGTGGCGGCGGTGCTGCCGCTGGTAGCACCGGCGCCCGGGCTGGCCCTGATGGCGGCAGCGGTGCCGGTGTCGACGGCGCCATCTCGCCCGCTGTCCACACGGCACCGGTGACTGCGCGCCTCGCCCTCGCCGCCCCCGCGAGCCCCGGCCGCCCTGTCGGTACCAGACGTGAGCTCAGCCAGTCCTCGACCGCGTCCATGACCACCGTCATTGCCATGAGCGCGAGAGGAAACAGCAGAACGATAAAGATCACCTTGCGGATACCTCACAGTACGGACGAAATCCTCGGATCGTGAAGGGATAGCCCAGATGTGCTAGCCCGTTCGGGTAGCCCTATTGCCGCAGCGGCAGGTTACGAGCTCTGACCGATCGATGGGACAACCTGGCATAGGCGTAAGTGTCAAGCCCGCCGGCGGCTCCAGGGGCGGTGCGCCGGCGCACCCGCGACGCTGCCGGAGGCAGGGCCTCTATCCGGCTGTGGTGGTCGAGTCGGAAGGCGTACTTAGGAACGCGTACTTCGGACCAGCGACGGCGGGGGTGACGAACATCCCACTGGCGGCCCCAGGCGCGAACGATCCGGAAACCCTCGCGCTGCCCGCGTTTCCGGAACAACGGCTTCCGGTGGGTGCCCTGGAAGAAGTTTTCCATGGCGGTGTCGAAGTCACGGAGCGCCTGTTGCTGGATGGTCAAACGCCGGTGCGTCCTCGGCGGTCTGATCAACGAATACGAACGAGCCATCTAAAACCCAGGTCAACATGGTACAGTTGCGTTCGGAGGATGCGGGGCATGCCAGCGGCCCGGTGAGCGGTGGTCAGACCGCTGCGGTGAGTTCGGTGAACGCGGCGGCCAGCCGCAGCTGCGGGTTGGTGTGGGTGGCGAGGTCGTAGTGGTCGCGGCGGATGTTCTGGACCAGAGCATGTCCGGCGCTGACGGTCTGGACCGAGCGGAGACGTTCCAAGCCGCGCATCGGCCGCAGCCGGGCTTTCAACCGGCCGTGGTCGGCTTCGATCCGATTGTTCTCCCGAGCGGCGTCAACGTGGCAGGCCTCGGGAAGCAGCTCGTCGAGGAGCCTCGGGTAGACAGGTGCCTTGTCGGTGGTGACCTCCACCGGCCGCCGGCCATGCGCCAGCGTTCCGGTGGGCCACGTCCACGGTGGTGGTGTACGGAGAGTGACTCCGCGTGATCCTGGTTGAAGGTTATGCGGGGAGGGCTTCGGGTGTCACACTGATCTCGGGTGTGTCGGCGGTTTTCTGTGCGGGGTCGGTTCTGGCGAGGATTTCCAGGCCGATGTAGCGGTGGGTTTCGATCCACTCGTCGTGTTGTTCGGCGAGGACGGCGCCGACGAGGCGGATGATGGCCTCGCGGCTGGGGAAGATGCCGACAACGTCGGTGCGTCGGCGGATTTCCCTGTTCAGCCGTTCCTGCGGGTTCGAGGACCAGATCTGCCGCCAGATCTCCCGCGGATAGGCGGTGAACGCGAGGAGATCCGCTTTCGCGTCGGAGAGATGGTCGGCGACCTTGGGGAGTTTCTCGGTGAGCGCGTCGACGACCCGGTCGAACTGCACGCTGACCTCGTTCGCATCCGCCTGGTCGAAGATGGTTCTCACCAGGGTGGCGACCCAGGGCTGTGAAGATTTTGGTGTGGCCACGAGCAGGTCCCGCAGGTAATGGATCTGTGCGAAATTAAACTGTCGGCGCGGCGGCCTCGTCTGCTGGCGGAATGGACGCGAGGAGCTGTTCAGCGGAGCGGTATTTGACCGGTGCTGGTGGCAGGTGGATGTCGTCTTCTTCGAGGATGGGGCGGACCTCGAGGAAGGCGGTGCCGATGGTGCGGTGGCTGACACCGAACAGCTCGGCCAGGACCCGGCCGGTGCAGACTTTGCGGTGGTGAAGGATGGCGGCGAGGACACGTTCCCCGCTGGTGATCTTCTGAGGGAAGACGCCGCCGCGGGTTCCGGGGAGACGCTGGCGACCGCGTTGCTGGTGGCGGCGTCGTTCCACCGCGGCTGCTTGGCGGACCGACACCTGTTCGATGAGTGCGGCGAGGTCGCCGCGGCTTATGCCGGTCAGCGCGGGGTCGGACAGTTCCCAAGGCACCGACGGGCGGCCGTCGTCGTACTGTCCGGTGCGAGCGTAGTCGGTGACCTGATTGGCGCGGGTGAACCGCAGCGTTGTCGGTTCGATGGTGATGTTCTGTTCGTGCAGGAGATGCCGGACGTCGGTAACCGCCTGGCCGATCGTCGCCGGGACGACTTCCAGCATGTCCGCCAGGAGGCGTTGGGAGCAGATCTGGCGCAGGTGGACGACGGTGACCAGGACCCGGTCGCGGGGCGAGAGCAGGGGTTTGCCGTGAGCGCCGGGGGCATGGCGCCGTGGACCGCCGCGTCCCTGGTAGCGGCGCTGTTCCCGGCGGGCGGCCTGCTGTGGGGCGAGCCGTTCTGCGAGTGCGTCCAGCTCGGCGGTGCTCATGCCGGTCAGACGCGGGTGGGCCAGCAGCGTCAGGGTCGCGGCTCGGTTCGAACCGGTCGCTGCGTCAACCGCGACGGATGAGTCCGCGCCGTCGGTGTGCGTGGGATGGATCGTGTAGTTCCAGGTTCTGTGCACCGTGTGGTGCTCGATCGGTAGGGCATCGATGCGGGCTTTGCTGACCGCGACGCCGACCGGATAGTCCCGGATGTCCAGGTGCGCTTCGACCCGAAGCCCGCTGCGGGTCCGTGTCGCCGCGATGGTGTTCACGACCACTTCATGACTGGTCAACGGTCTACCTCGCCAGTTCATGGTGATCTGGGAGAACAAACGGTGCTCAATCTTGTTCCATTTCGACGTGCCGGGCGGGAAATGACAGACCGTGATGGACAGGCCGGTATCGGCGGCGAGCGTGGCGAGTTCGGCTTTCCACGCCCGGAAGCGGTAGCTGTTCGATCCACCCGCGTCCGCGGTGACCAGCAGCCGGGTGGCTTGGGGGTAGTCTGCCTGGCCGCGGGCCTGCCACCAGCGGCGGATCGAGGCCACCGCGAACGCCGAGGTGTCGTGATCGACCCCGACGTTGACCCAGCCGGCGTCGGTAGTCAGGTCGTAGACGCCGTAGGGGATCGCGGTGTCACCCTGCGGGCCGGTGAAGAAGCTGTGATCCTCGACCTGGACCGGGTCGCCTTTCGGTCGCCATTCCCGGCCGGGGTTCGGGAGCTGGCCGAGCATCTCCTTCTTTTTCGCATCCACGCTGATGACCGGCTCACCGGCTTTCTGATGCTCCACGACCTGGTCGTTCAGGTAGCGGAACTGAGCATCCCGGTCAGGGTGCTGCTTTCCTTCCAGGGTCTTGGAGTTCGCCTGCAGACTGAAACCAGCAGCCCGCAATAATCGGCGGACCGTGGACGGCGATACCGGGTGACCCTGACGGGTGAGCTCGTCGGCGAGGTGCCGCAGCGACTTCGTGGTCCACCGCAGCGGCGAGGTCGGATCACCGCGCTCATCCGGCTCGACGAGCGCGAGGAGCGCTGCCACCACGGCCGGGTCGGTGTCCTCGATGCGTTTACGGCCCCCGCCCGGCCGGCGGACCCGTCGATCGGACAGCGGTTCCCCGCCCGCCTCGAGTTCGAACACGCCAGCGCGGACCGTGGTCTCGCTGACGCCGGCGACTCGGGCCACTGCGCGGACGCCGCCATGCCCCAGCAGCCGGGCCTCGGTTGCCAGCACCAACCGCCGCTGCCGCTCGTCCAGGTGTGGCAGCACCACCGCGAACCGACGAGACAACTGGTCCAGAACATCCCCCATGATCGCCATAGCACGACATCGAACCAGACAGGTCGAACCACCAGGTTGTTCCTGCACAGGTCCAATGCGTTCGACATCTTTGCCACGACGCACCGGGCAGCGTGGACCCGATCGCGTTGACCAGTCCCCGGTGGGCATCGGAGGTCACCAGGCGCACCCCGGACAGGCCGCGGGCGACCAGGCCACGGAAGAACGCCAGCCAGCCGGCACCGTCCTCGCTGCTCACGACGTCGAGGCCGAGGATCTCCCGGTGCCCGTCGCCGTTCACGCCGACCGCGAGCAGGCAGTGCACATTGATCACGCGGCCGTCCTCACGGACCTTCATCGTCAAAGCGTCGGCCTGCACGAACCGGTACGGACCGGCGTCCAACGGCCGGGACCGGAACGCCTCGACCTGAACATCGAGGTGCTTCATGAGCTCGGACACCTGGGATTTCGAGATGTTCGCGACCCCGAGCTGCTCGACCAGCTTGTCGACTCGCCGGGTGGACACCCCGAGCAGATAGGAGGTGGCTACGACCGAGATCAGCGCCTGTTCGGCACGGCGCCGGCGAGTCAGCAGCCATTCCGGGAAGTACGAGCCCTGGCGCCAGCTCGAGCGTGCCCGCCCGGGTATCCCATTCCCGCATCCGGTAGCCATTCCGACGATTAACCCGTTCCGGAGATACCTCCCTGTACTCCGCATTACAGAGACCATCCACGTCGGCGCCCATCAACGCCTCCGTGAACAACTTCACCATCGAGCCCAGAAGATCTGGACTCGCCGCGAGTAGTTCCTTGCCGAACCCCTCAGTGTCGGTCACAGTCGGACGCACGGCCATCGCGTATCTCCCCTCGAGTTGCTTTCGCAGGTTTCTCGTGAGGATCACGCGGTGGTCGCTCTACGTCACGGACCGCCACTCCGGCGAGTCGCTAGATCGTTGCTCTTCGTACACCACGCCAGTGGACGCCGCTCCGGTGGAAGAACCGGCGGGCGGCGGCCTGGTCGCGCCGAGCGCTGGCGAGGACGTCGATGACCTGTCCGTGCTGGTCAACCGCCCGGTACAGGTAGGTCCACCGGCCGGCCACCTTCACATACGTTTCATCGACGAACCACCTGTCGCCCGGTCGGTGCCGGCACGGCCGCACTACCTCGACCAGCAGGGGCGTGAAGCGCTGCACGCAACAGTCGCGCGAACTACGTTATTCGTCTCGGCCTTGTCGGTCTTCTGGGTTCAGTCCCTGCGGTCAGTGCGGGTGTGGAGGTCCCGGAGCCACCGGGTTCGGCCTTCCTGTTTCCGGTAGCCGGTTTTTTCGTAGGTCGCGTGGGCATCGAGGTTGTCGTCTTCCACCATCGCGTCGGCCAGGACGGCTCCGAGAGCGACGAAACGCTCGTGGGCTGTCGCCAGCAGCGCACGCGCCACACCGGTCCGGCGGTGGTCGGGGGCGACCGCGAGCCGATAGATGTGGCCGCGCCACCCGTCCCATCCGGCCACCACCGTGCCGACCATAACTCCGTCCAGTTCGGCGACGAGCACGGCCTCGGGGTCATGCGCCAGCAGCCGGCCGACCCCGATCGGGTCGTCGCTCACGCTCGTGCCATCGGCGGCATGCCGCCAGAACGCCAGCAGTTCGTCTACGTCGCCGGGACGTCCAGACCGGATAACCATGCCACGATCATCGTCTCTCGTCCGGCGGCCGCAGCAGGGCGGCGCTGCACCCACCGTTACACGGTCACGTGATCTCCACCTTGAGGCCCCGTTCGGCGAGCAGCTCCTCGACGTCCCGGCACGGCAGCGAGAACCGCAGGTACCACCGCACCGCCAGCACGATCACCTCCGCCGGGAACCGGAACCCGACGAACTCCGACGTCGGAGCCGGTGGACGGACACGACGTCGACGCATCAACCGATCATGACGGATCGGCAGCTCGGTGAGGGCGGACTGCGCCGATGCAACAGAACCCGTGGCCCTCACCGTCGACGGAAATCGTCTGGTGCCGATATGGTTCGCCCGGGTGATTTCGATGACACGGATTGACCGATTCCTGTAGGGAGCCATGTATGGAGCTCGCGGACAAGGTCGCACTGATCACCGGCTCGACGGGTGGCATCGGCGGTGAAACGGCCCAGGTGATGGCCGCGGCCGGCGCCGAAGTCGTCATCACCGGCCGCGACGCTCGCCGCGGCGCCACGACCGTCGAGGCCATCAGGAACAAGGGCGGGGTAGCCCGGTTCGTCGCGGCCGACCTGGCCGATCTCACCGCTCTGCGCCGTCTCGCCGAGGAGGCGGGCGCGGTGGACATCCTGGTCCACAACGCGGCCGTCTTCCCCAACGCACCGACCGTGTCACAGGACGTCGAGTCGTTCGACGCCGCGCTGGCAGCCAACGTCAGGGCCCCGTATTTTCTGACGGCCGCTCTGGCACCCGCGATGATTGCGAAGGGTTCCGGCAGCATCATCAACGTCAGCACGCTGGGCGCCCGTGTCGGCATGCCCGGTCTCTCCGTCTACAGCGCGACCAAAGCCGCCCTGGAGTCGCTCACCCGTGCCTGGGCTGCCGAGTTCAGCCCGGCCGGTGTGCGCGTGAATACCGTCGTGCCCGGTCCGACCGGCACCGACGGGGTGCTCGCCTCCGCAGGCGAGGAAGGCACCCGGCGGCTCGCCAGGACGACCCTGCTCGGTCGGCTCGCGACACCACGCGAGATCGCCGAGGTGATCCTCTTTCTCGCCTCCGATCGCACCCGCTTCATCACAGGCGCGACGATCGCCGCCGGAGCTGGCCGACCAGCGATCTGATGGGCACTGCTGCGTTTTGAGGAAGCAGGCATGCCAGCGGTCTCGGCGACCGTCGGTCAGACAGAGGCGGCGAGTTCGGTGAACGCAGTTGCCAGCCGCAGGTGCGGGTCGGTGTGGGTGTGGGTGGCGAGTTCGCAGTGGCCGCGGCGGATGTTCTGGACCAGGGCGTGCCCTGAGCTGACAGTCTGCACGGACCGGAGCCGTTTCAGCCCGCGCATCGGCCGCAGCCGTGCTTCGAGCCGGCCGTGATCGGCTTCGATCCGGTTGTTCTCTCTGGCGGCGTCGACGTGGCAGGCCTCGGGCAGGAGCTCGTCGAGGAGCCTCGGCTATAGCGGCGCCTTGCCGGTGGTGACCTCGACCGGCCGACGCTCGTGCGTCAATGCCTGGGCGAAGAACCGGCGGCCGGTGACCTTCACATACGTCTCATTCACAAACCATCTCTCGCCGGGTCGATGCCGGCACGGCCGGGCCGCGTCCACGAACAGAGGCGTGAAGCGCTGCACGCAACAGGTCGGCGAAGTTCACTTTTTCTCCTGCACTGATTGATCTTCCTCGGTCGTTGCTCGCAGGTCAGTTGGTACGGCGGCTGGGCCTGGTGGCGTTGGGTGGCGAAAGCTCGCGCGGGGTGCGCGGCGCTCATCTGCGGTCGAGGTCGGTCGTCACGTGATGGACGGACCGCCGGGTGGCTGCGCTCCCTGGTGGACGATCATCACGTGATGATCGATCACATCCGGTGCGGTGTGTGGCGGCGGCCAGGTCGGGCGCGGCGGGAGAACCACAGTCGACCATTCCCACCGATCCGCCAGACAGCGTGCTCGGGAATCCGCCGGATTGATGGCTGTGAACGTGCGGGTAATCCGTTATTCGGCTTCCTTAGAATGGCTGCGTGTCGCCGTGTGAACGGGTATTGTGGGTGTTGGTAAGGGTAATTGAATAGGGCGGCCCGGGGCGGTGTTGGAAGCACCAATCCCCGGGCCTTGATCCCAAGTCCTGCGTGAACAGGAGTGGAACCCATGGCCATGATGCCATACGAGACGATCGGCGATAGCCGGTCCCGTCTGAACCTCGTGCTGCAAGCGCATCCGGCGGAGGATGCCGAAATCCAGCTCCCGAAGAACCCAGACCGGTTCGCCGTGCTGCGGCCGGTACTGATGCTGCCGGGTGGTGTGCAGGTGACGGTGGACCCCAACGCACCGCTGGACGTGGCGGGCAAGTGGTGGGACTCCCTGACGGTGGCGGGCACGCTGGCGAGCCTGTGGTACAAGGCGCAGGTCTCGGGGTTCCCGGGTGGTCCTGGTCGGCACCGTCGGGACGGGGGCCAGTGATGGCCGGGATACGGGCGCTGAGCTTCACCCGGCACACCGGTCCTGCGGACGGGGCCGAACAGCGGGAGGTGTTCGCGGCGGCGTGCGCGGCGCGGGGCTGGACTGCCGGGGATGTGGTCCGTCAATACGGCTCGGACCTGCGGGCGTGGTGGGCGGCGCTGCGTCTGGTCCGTTCCGGCCGGTATGACGTGGTCGTGGTCGACACGATGGATCGGCTGGCGGACACCGAACCCGGCAGGCTGGCGGCACTGGAGATGCTGCGCTGCGCGGGGGTACGACTGCTGGTGGCCCGGGACGGTACGGACACGGCCGATCCGGTGGGCGCGGGCCTGGTGGCGTCACTGCTGACCGTGTAACCCCCGACCCCGGTACGGACAACGGCCAGTGACCCGAGTTGGATCACTGGCCGTTGGCGTGTTCGCCGTGCGACGTCCACGCAGCTGCCGGGGCGTGGCGCATCTGAGCATGGGCGCTACTCGCCTGGGATGAACGCGGCCGGCGGCGCCCAGCACGAAGAGGAGTAGGACGGTCCTGTCAGCCCCTCCATTTTTTCTCCCTTTCCCCATTGCGCCTTGCCTGACAGGCTGCCTGCCGTGTCAAGGGTCGCCCGAAGGGTGATCGCTTGCGACGGCGTAGCCGCCCTTGATGCGGTAGGTAGGCCGTTAGACCATGTGGCGCCACGGGAAAGGGGGAAAACAACTGGCGGCGACAGAACGCAAAACGCCGTGGCAGTAGCTTTCCCCCCATGCTGGGAGGTCATTTGGCTGAGGGAAAGGTGGATGATGCTAATTGGAAGGAGGGGCCGCTTGCTAGGGCTTTCACGCCTCAGTTGATCGGCGGTTTCGTCGACGGAGGAGACCCCATGCCAGGGCTGCAAGTGTTACCAGGGCAGCACCGATTATCAAGGCGCGGATGACTATCGATGTTGTTTTCGTCGGCGTGACCGTGCCGGGTTGGCCGGGGAGGGTGATGGTGGCGTGCGCGGTCCGGTCGGTGATTCCGCTCTTGAGGTGGATCAGGGCTTTCCATGGGCCGCCGGGTATCTGCTGGTCAAGCGGTATTGTGACTGGTTCGGATTGGCCTCGGGCGAGGGTCGTGCCGAGTTGAGCGGGGAACGGGCCGGCGTTCAGGCCGGCGGGTCCGTCGGTGAGGGTGAGTTCGCCATTGAGGTCCAGTGCGCGGCCGCCCGTGTTGCGAACGCGCGCGATGACGGCTCTTCGTCCGTCGGGCAGGCGTGTCGGGGTGAGCGTGTCTATGGTGAAGTCCGCTGCTGGGGGGCCGCCTGGGCCGACGGCTAGGTAGACCCGTACACCGACGCGGCTGACCTGCACGACGTTGGCGCCCTGGGTCGGGTCTGCGGTGGTGGTCTCGGCCCAGATGCCGGCGTAACGCTCACCGGGAGACGCGTCGTGAGGGACGGTGATCGTGGCGGTGATGGGGGCGGATGCGCCTGGTTGCAGGGTCAGTGTGGGCCGGTCCAGCCTGATCCAGGTGGTCAGTTTGAGGTGCTGCCCATTTCTCGGACACCGACGTAGACGGACTATACCAGCTTTATGCTGCTTCCTTCGCTTCGGTCCG
>NZ_JALKFY010000648.1:0-4355 GCF_023242985.1 Frankia sp. Mgl5
CCCCGCGCCGGCCGGCGCCGCGGGGGGGGCTGGGGGGGCCGCCGCGGGCGACGCGGCCCCCGAAGCCGGCGCGGGCGCCGAGGCCGGGTTCGGTGCGACCGGGGACACGATGCTCCTCGAGGCGCTGTCCGCCCCGCGCACGGGCCGGATGCACGACATCGTCTCGACGCTGCAGGCCGAACAGGACAGGATCATCCGGGCGGCGGCGAACGCGGTGCTGGTGGTCGACGGTGGGCCGGGCACCGGCAAGACCGCCGTCGCGCTGCACCGTGCCGCATATCTCCTCTACACCGATCGCGACCGGCTCGTCCGGTCCGGGGTGCTCGTGGTCGGCCCCAGTCCCGTCTTCCTCCGCTACATCGAGCAGGTCCTGCCCTCCCTCGGCGAGACCGGAGTGGTGTTCGCGACCCCGGGACGGCTCTTCCCCGGCGTGGACGCGACCGGCGAGGACCCGGTCGCCGCCGCGTCCCTCAAGGGCGACGCACGGATGGCCGACGTCATCGCCGGCGCGGTCCGGGACCGCCAGCGGGCACCCGGCCGAGGGGTGCGGATCCGCCACGACGAGCACGAGCTGCACCTGGACCGCGACACCATCGTCCGGGCCAGGACCCGGGCCCGCCGCAGCCGCCGCCCGCACAACTCCGCGCGCCGCGTGTTCATCCGCGAGCTGCTCGGCGCGTTGACGAACCAGGTGGTCTCCCGGTTGCCCGGTGGCCTCTTCGAGCCCGGGGAGCGCTCGGAGATCACTTCAGATCTGTGGGCGGACCCCGGCGTGCGGCGGGCCCTGAACGACCTGTGGCCGCTGCTCACCCCGGCCCGCCTGCTGGCCGACCTGTACGCCTCGCCGGAGCTCCTCGCCCGGGCCGCCGGTACCCGGCTCACCGCCGAGGAACGCGCCCTGCTGCGGCGCGAGGGCCCGGCGGACGCGCCGGCGCGGCGCTCCGGCGAAAACCGCCCCGCCGAAACCGGCCGGATCCGCTGGACTCCGGCGGATGTCGCACTGCTGGACGAGGCCGCGGAGCTGCTCGGTGACCCGGAGGAGTCCGCCCGCCTCGACGAGGCGCGCCGCGCCGCCGCCGAGCGCGCGGCCGAGCGGGAGTACGCCCGCGGCGTGCTGGAGATGCTCGGCCTCGACGACCGGCTCGACGCCGACACGGTCGCCGAGCGCTGGACCGCACCCCGCCAGCGCCGCGGCGCCGCCGAGTACGCGACCGGGGACCGGACCTGGACGTTCGGCCACCTCATCGTCGACGAGGCCCAGGAGGTCTCGCCGATGCTGTGGCGCCTGCTTTGGCGGCGCTGCCCGGGGCGCACCGCGACGCTCGTCGGGGATCTCGCCCAGGCGGCCCGCCCGCGGCCGCCGGAGAGCTGGGGCGAACTGCTGGGTCCGGCTGTCGGCGCCCACTACACCGTCGAGCGGCTCACCGTGAACTACCGGACCCCCAGCGAGATCATGGACGTCGCGGCCGACGTGCTGACGGCGGCCGATCCCACGGCCGCGCCGCCCCTGTCGGTCCGCTCCGTCGGCCGGCGCCCGGACGCCGTCCGGATACCGTCCGCCGACGAGGCGCTCCTGCGGGGCGTGGTCGACGAGTCCGTGCGGGCCGCGGGGGAGGCGGCCGGGGGGCGGGTCGCCGTGATCTGCCCGCCGGGGCGGACCGCGGCGATCCGGGCCGCTCTGCGCGCTGCCGTGCCCCAGCTCGCGCTGCCGAGGCAGCCCGACGACCCGGACGACCGCCCGACCGGGATCCGGGAGCCGGCGGAGGCGGACCTGCTGCTGGACGCGCCCGTCGCCGTCCTCACCGTCGCGGAGTCCAAGGGCCTCGAGTTCGACGCGGTGGTCCTCGTCGAACCGGCCGAGATCCTGGCCGGCCCGACCCGGGGCCTGGCGGATCTCTACGTGGCGCTGACCCGGGCCACCCGCGTGCTCACCGTGGTGCACACCGGGGAGCTCCCGGGCGTCCTGCATCGGATGCCGGTGCGCGGTGGCCCGGCGACACCCGAGGCCGGCGATGCCCCGAGGGCGACCAGTCGCACCGAAGCCGAGGCCCACACCGCCCACGCCCACACCGACATCGATGACACCGACGACACCGACACCGACACCGATGCCGGTCTCGGTGACCCGGTGGTCGGAGGCCGCCAGCTCAACCTGCTGTGGTGACCTCCTTCCGGAGCTGGCGGTGGTACAGACGCGCGTAGGCGCCGTCGGCCTGGATCAGCTCGGCATGGGTGCCGTGCTCGACCACGGAGCCGTCGCCCATCACGTAGATGCGGTCGGCGTCGACGATCGTGGACAGCCGGTGCGCGATGACTATGCGGGTCCGCCCCGCCCCGAGGCGGGCCAGCGCCTCCTGGACGGTGTGCTCGGTCGCCGCGTCAAGCTGGGAGGTCGCCTCGTCCAGGATGAGTACCGGCGGGTCGGAGATCAGGACCCGGGCGAGCGCGAGGCGCTGGCGCTCCCCGCCCGAGAGCTGGTAGCCCCGGGCACCGACCTTCGTCCGGATGCCCTTGGGTAGCCGCTCCAGCATCGGGCCTAGGCCCGAGTCGACCACCGCCGCGGTGATCGCCTCGTCGGTGGCGTCGAGCTGTCCGTAGCGGACGTTCGCGGCGATCGTGTCGTTGAACAGGTGCGGGTCCTGCGGGACGACTCCGATCGTCGCCCGCAATGCGCTCCAGGTGAGGTCGGCGAAGTCCGTGTCGTCGCGCAGGAGGCGGCCGCGGTCGGGGCGGTGCACCCCGGACAGGAGGTAGCCGAGCGTCGTCTTGCCCGCGCCGCTCGCTCCGACGATCGCCGTCTTCTCGCCGGCCCCGGCGGTGAGCCGGACATCGCGCAGGGCCCAGCGGCCCGCGGGGCCGGCCTCCCCGGCCTGGGCGGCCTCACCCGAGGCCGCCTGATCGGGTTCCTGGTCCTCGTCCTCCTCATCGTCCGCGACGTACCACCACCGGCGGCGCACGTCCCGGCCGGCGGCGGACCAGGCGTTCTGCCGGCCGCCGGCATAGCGGAACCACACTCCGTCCACCACGATCTCGGGCGCGCGGACGGTGGGCGCGCTCGCCTCGGCCGGTGCCGTGCCGCTCCCCGCGGCCGGCGCGCCCGCGCCCGGCCCGGTGGCCCCACGGGGAGCCGGAACCCCGACCAGCCCGGTGCTCGACTCGGCCGCCCCGGCCGCCCCGGCCGCCCCGGCCGCCCCGGCCGCCGCGTCTGCCGCGGACCTGCCCGGGGCCGGCCGGCCCGCCGGCCCGGCGGTGGTGGTGGGGAGATCCCGCGGGTCGGGCACCAGGTCGAGCAGCCCGAAGATCCGGTCGAAGGCGACACCGGCCTCGATCAGGTCGGCCCGGCTCTCGGCCAGGCCGGTGACCGGGCGGTAGGCGAACAGCAGCGCGCTCGCGAACGCGACCAGCGTTCCGACGGTCGCGCGCTGGGTGCTGACGAGCCAGATGCCGACGCTCATCACGGCGACGATGGCGAGCGCCGCACCAGCCGACGACATGAGCTGCGCCAGCGCGGACACCCTGATCCGTTTCAGGGAGATCCGGCGGGTCTGGTCGGCGATCGTGGCCAGCCGGCCGGACTCGTACATGCTGCGCCCGAACAGCCGTACGTGCAGGGCTCCCGACACGCTCGTCGTGTCGGTGATCAGGGCGAAGTGCGCCGAGCGCAGCTTGATGTGCTCCCTGGCCAGCTCGCGTCCGCGGCGCCGGCCCAGCGTCATCAGGCCGAAGACCAGCGGAGACAGGAGCACGGCGACCAGCGCGAGCCGCCAGTCCAGCAGGACGATGCTCACCACGCCCACCACCGCGGTGACCCCGGCGCTGATCGCGCGCGGGACGGAGAGCGACACCGCGCTGCGGACCTCGGCGATGTCCCCGCCGAACAGGGTCAGGACGTCGCCGTGCCGCTGGCCGGGGAAGAACGAGAACGGCAGCCGGAGCAACTGGTCGTGGATCGCGACGGTCGCGCGCATGTGCACCCGTTCACCGACACCCGAACCGACGAGGGTCGAGACGGCGCCCAGCAACGCCTGGAGAAGGAAGGCGGCCAGGAGCAGCGCGACCTGGCCGACCAGCGCGGTTCTGTCCTGGGTGGCGGACTGGTCGATCAGCCCGTCGTCGACGACCGCGCGCAGCACGAACGGCGTGACGGCCACGGACACGGCGCCGACGAGATCCAGCGCGACGATGGCCACCAGCCGGCCGCCCTGGTCGTCGAAGAAGCGGACCCCGCGCCGCGCCGTCCGACTCGCGGTGAGACGGGCCAGAAGGAGCGCCATGAGAGTGGGGACCAGCGGGGCGCCGCGATCCGCCCCGCGGCGGCCACCGGCAGCACCGGAGCCATCACCGTGGTCGGCGCC
>NZ_JALKFY010000648.1:4455-16708 GCF_023242985.1 Frankia sp. Mgl5
AGCTCCGGCGGCGCCAGCTCCGGCGGCGCCAGCTCCGGCGGCGCCAGCTCCGGCGGCGCCAGCTCCGGCGGCGCCAGCTCCGGCGGCGCCAGGGCCGGCCGCCGGGCCGGTCGGGGGCGGAGCTTTGGACGACATGTGCACCTCCCGTAGACATTCGATGATCGCCACACTCGAGGATCGCCTGGTTGGGCCGGCATGATCCGGTGGTACGTCGGGATCGTCTCCCAGACCTACGACAGATCTCGGCTCGCCAGCGAGACGACAACACCCGGACACGTTCCCTCGCCCGCGGCACCACTCGAAGGACTCGACCGGGGGCGGGGACGACCTGGGCGTACAGGGGATAGAGCTACCGAGGGCCGGGCCGCCCCGATAACGGGCCGTCTCGGTGTCGGGCCGGCCCTCGGTGTGGTTCGGTGCGGACGGGAGGCGCGATGCGCGACGGTGATCTGCCCGGGGGCTCCCGGGCGGAGCGGACGACCCGCGCCCAGCCCGCCCGGGGCCGGAACCGGGGCCGGGGCCTGGGCCGCTCCCGGCCGGCCGGGAGCGGGAGCGCAGCGGCACGGGGCGAGGCTGAGGCCCGGGAGCTGGTCGCGCGGCTGCGCGCGGCCACCGGATCCGCCGTGGTCCGCACCGCGGGTGGCACGGCACCGGTGGTCGATCATTCGGCGCGGCGGCGCGCCGAGTACTCCTCGGACGCCTCCAACTACCGGGTCACCCCCGAGGTCGTCGTCCTGCCGCGCGACGTCGACGAGGTCCTCGCTGTCGCCGCGGTCTGCCGGGAGACGGGCACCGCGCTGACGGTGCGCGGCGCGGGGACGTCCATCGCCGGCAACGCGGTCGGCCCCGGGGTCGTCATGGACCTCAGCCGGCATCTCACCGGAACTCCGGACATCGACCCGGATTCCAGAACTGCCAAGGTCGCCCCCGGTCTGGTGCTGGACGACCTGCAGGCCGCCGCGCGCCCGCACCGGCTGCGGTTCGGCCCCGACCCGTCCACCCACGGTCGCGCCACCCTCGGCGGCATGATCGGGAACAACGCCTGCGGGGCGCGCGCGGTGGCCTACGGGCGGACCGCCGACAACGTCGTCGCCCTCGACGTCGTGGACGGCACGGGCCGCCGTTTCGCCGCCACCGCCGCGGCGACAGGCACGCCACCGTCCGGCAACGGATCGCCTGCCGGGCCGGTGGTGCCGGGGCTCGACACCTTCGTCCACGCGAACCTCGGAGTGATCCGGACGGAGCTGGGGCGGTTCGACCGGCAGATCTCGGGCTACTCGCTGGAACATCTGCTGCCCGAGCGCGGTGCCCATCTCGGGCGCGCTCTCGTCGGTACCGAGGGCACCTGCGCCGTCGTGCTCGGCGCGACGGTCCGGCTCGTCGAGGTACCGGCCGCGACCGCGCTCGCGGTGCTCGGATACCCGGACATGGCGACCGCCGCCGACGCCGTCCCCGGCCTGCTCGGCCACCGCCCGCTCGCCGTCGAGGGCATGGACGCCCGCCTCGTCGACGGGGTGCGCCGCCACCGGGGGAGCGGCGCCGTGCCCACGCTGCCCGACGGCGGCGGCTGGCTGTTCGTCGAGGTCGGCGGGTCGACCGGGTCGGACGCCGCGACCGCGGCGGCGGCGGTCGTGGCCGACGCGGGAGCGGGGGCGTCCATGGTGCTGCCGGCCGGGCCTGTGGCCGCGGCGCTCTGGCGCCTGCGGGAGGACGGGGCGGGCCTGGCGGGGCGCACCCCGGACGGGGCCCCGGCCTGGCCGGGCTGGGAGGACGCCGCCGTCCCGCCCGCCAACCTGGGCTCCTACCTGCGTGAGTTCGGCAAGCTGATGCGGGCCCACCAGCTGGACGGCGTCGCCTACGGTCACTTCGGTGACGGTTGCGTGCACGTGCGGATCGACTTCCCGCTCGCCGAGCACCCCGGCCGGCTGCGGACCTTCCTCACCGAGGCGGCGCACCTGGTCGTCGCGCACGGCGGCTCGCTGACCGGCGAGCACGGGGACGGGCGGGCCCGCGGCGAGCTGCTTCCGATCATGTACTCGCCGGACGCTCTGGCGGCCTTCGCCGCCTTCAAACACATCTTCGACCCGGACGACCTGATGAACCCCGGGGTCGTCGTGCGCCCACGGCCGCTCGACGCCGACCTGCGCCGCCCGCGGGCCCGTCCGCTGCCGCGGGTGGAAGGGAGCTTCGCGCTCACCGCGGACGCGGGGGACCTCACTCAGGCCGTGCACCGCTGCGTCGGTCTGGCGAAGTGCCGGGCGGACACGTCCACGTCCGGGGGCTTCATGTGCCCGTCCTTCCTGGCCACCCGGGACGAGAAGGACTCGACCCGGGGCCGCGCGCGGGTCCTGCAGGAGCTTGCCGCCGGTGGCCCCGCCGGCCCGGGCGGCCTCGCCGGCCCGGATGGCTCCGCCGGCCCGGGTGGTGCGCCGGCCATCCCCGCGCCCGCGCGGCGGGAGTGGCGCGATCCGGCGGTGCGCGAGTCGCTCGACCTCTGCCTGTCGTGCCGTGCCTGCGCCCGGGACTGCCCGGCCGGTGTCGACGTCGCCCGGTACAAGTCCGAGGTGCTGCACCGGGCCTACCGCCGTCGCCCGCGACCGGCGGCGCACTACGCCCTCGGCTGGCTGCCCCGGTGGACGCGTCTCGCCGGGCGCGCGCCCCGGGTGGTCAACGCGGCGCTGCGCACCGGCGCGATCCGCCGTCCACTGTTCCGGCTCGGCGGTCTGGACGCCCGCCGCGCCGCGCCGGAGTTCGCCGCGGAGCCGTTCCACCGCTGGTGGCGGCGGACCAACCGGAACGCGCCGGCCGCCACCGGCGACCGGACGGACCCACCGGTGCTGCTGTGGGTCGACACCTTCACCGACGTGTTCGCGCCCGGCGCCGCGCGGGCGGCGGTCGAGGTCCTCACCGCCGCCGGCCACCGGGTACTGATCCCGGGCGGACGGCCCGCCTGCTGCGGCCTCACCTGGATCACCACCGGTCAACTGGACGGGGCGCGGCGCCGCCTGCGCCGGACCCTCGACCAGCTCGCCCCCTACGCGCTCAGCGGGATCCCGATCGTGGGGCTGGAGCCGTCGTGTACGGCCGTTCTGCGGGACGACCTCGTCGAGCTGTTCCCCGGAGACCGGCGGGCCGAGGCGCTCGCGGCGGGCGTGCGGACGCTCGCCGAGCTGCTGACCCAGGATGGCGGCCCCGAACGGCGCCCGGCCAGGAGCCCCGCCGGCGGCGGAAACCCGGCCGGTGGAAGGAACCCCGCGGGCGGGCGGCGGCTTCCGCGGCTGGACGGCGTGCGGGTGCTCGCGCAGCCGCACTGCCACCAGCACGCGGTCATGGGCTTCGAGACCGACAGCGCGCTGCTGCGGGCCGCCGGCGCGGAGGTCGAGACCCTGGCGGGGTGCTGCGGCCTGGCCGGTGACTTCGGGATGCGGCGTGGGCACCACGACATCTCGGTCGCCGTCGCCGAGCGGGCGCTGCTGCCCGCCCTGCGCGCGGCGGGGGAGGACACGGTGCTGCTCGCGGACGGCTTCTCGTGCCGCACGCAGGCCGCCCAGCTCGGTGGCCGGACCGCCTATCACCTCGCCGAGCTACTTGCCAAAAAGTTGCGTCCCGGCTGACCCAACGGTCGAATTTCACAGAAACAACGGATAGCTGTGGTGCGGTGACCGTCCTGGGTCACTGTGGTGCTGTGCGCATCTCACCGGTTACGGAGGCGGCAGGCGGATCGTCCGCCGCCGTCCGCCGCCGGCGCACACGGCGCCGGCCTCACCTGGCGAGCCGTCAACGGACGCACCTGTTCACGCGCCTGCGGACTCGCCTCCGAACCCTGCCGATCGTGCTCGCGGCGCTGCTCGTGGCCGCCGGGTGTGTCTCGTGCGTGTCCTGGAACGACTCGTCCGATGCCACGGACTCGCACGGTTCGGGTGCCTCGTGCCCGCCCGCGCCGGGGGTCACGGCGGACGAGGTCCGGCTCGGCCTGCTGTTCCCGAACACCGGCAACGCGGCGTCGCTGTTCGACCCGTTCCGGGCCGGGGTCGACGCCCGGCTCGGGGTGGCGAACGCGGCCGGTGGGGTCCAGGGGCGGAGCATCGAGTACTCGTGGCGCGACGACCAGTCGCAGCCCAGCGTCAACGAGACCGCGGCCCGCATGCTCGTCGACCAGCACCAGGTGTTCGGGATCGTCGAGTCCACCACGGCCGCGGCCGGCTCGGCGGAGTTCCTGCACAGCCGCGGCATCCCGGTCACCGGAACGTCGCTGGAGGCGTCCTGGACCACCTTCGACAACATGTTCAGCTACTCGAACATGATCGCGGACGGTGCCTCGGTGTCGACCTGGGGTGACTTCGTCGCCGAGCGCGGGGGGACGACGGCGCTGATCGCCGCGTCGAGCTTCTCGGCCGCCTCGGGCGCCTTCGGCGAGGAGCTGGCCGCCAGCCTGGAGGCGGCCGGGGTGCGGGTCGTCGGCACCCTCGACGCGACCGGGCCGATCGACTTCGCCGACGTCGGCGCGCAGGTGCGTGACAGCGGCGCCGACACGCTCGTCGGGGCGGTCACGGGGGCCGCGTTCGGCCAGGTCGTGCTGGGCGCCCGGGGGGCCGGGGCCAACCTGCGGGTGATCCTCTCGCCGTCCGGGTACGACCAGAGCCTGCTGGACGTCTTCGGTCGGGTGCTGAGCGGCGTCTACATCTTCGTCGACTACCAGCCGTTCGAACTCGACACGCCGGGCCACCGCACCTTCCTCGACGCGATGACGCGGTACGCCCCGTACCTGCAGCCGCCGAACAGGCAGGCCGCGCTCTCCGGCTGGATCTCGACCGACATGTTCCTGCGCGGGCTGGCCGAGGCCGGCCGGTGCCCGACCCGGGAGCGCTTCATCGAGGGGCTGCGCGCCGTCCGCGACTACGCCGCCGACGGGCTGCTGCCGGCGCCCATCGACTTCACGGCCTCCTTCGGTCAGCTCGGCCGGTGCTACACCTTCCTTCAGGTGGCTCCCGACGCGAGCCGCTTCGACGTGCTCCGGCCGGCACCGCGCTGCGGCCGGCTCGAGCACTGACCCGCGGCCCGGCCGGCGGCACCGGCATCAGCATCCCGACAGTCGGCCTTCTGGCGACCGGCCGTTGTGAAAGAGTCTGTCTGGCGAGTAAGTAAGAGACGTGTGACGGGCCACCCTGGGACCTTCGACCCAGGACCAATGTCCCAATGTGATGGGACCACGCCTGTCCGTCATTGCCCATGCGCGGTCAGCGGTGGAAAGATCCTCCTGTCGCCCGGGGACCCCCCGACCCCGGGCGACGTTTTGCCCCCATATGCGACGCCCCCATCCACGCCCACGCCGCAGCCCCCCGCGCCCAGCGGCCAGCGCCGACCGGTCAGCCGTGGGCGGGCCGTGGCTCGGCATGAAGGAGGAAACGTGCAGAGCCCCGGCGACACCGGTGGCGCCGCCGCCCCCCGTTTCCTCCGCGTGGGCGCGTACGCGGTCTGCGTCCGGGACGACCACCTCCTGCTCGCGCGTTTCAGCCCCGGTGACCCGGCGGGGGCCCAGTGGACGCTGCCGGGCGGTGGCCTGGACCACGGCGAGCACCCCGAGCAGGGCGCCATCCGCGAGGTCCGCGAGGAGACCGGGCACGACGTGGAGCTCACCGGCCTGCTCGGCATCGACTCGATCCATTACCTGCAGCGGGACGGCACCGACTTCCACGGCCTGCGGGTGCTGTACTCGGCGCGGGTCGTCGGCGGCACGCTGCGCCACGAGATCGGCGGCTCCACCGACCTGGCCGCCTGGATCCCCCTGGCCGACGTGCCGGCGCTCGACCGGATCGGGCTTGTCGACATCGCCCTCGACCTCGCCCGCGGCGCCGGCCGGATTCCCGCCGCGCCCGGTGGCGGGGCCGACCTCGGAGACGGGCGGCTGGCCCGGGTGGTGGGCGACTGATCTCGGTGACGGAAGCTCGTCGACGCGATTCTCGGTAGACGCGATTCGTGGTAAGAGTCTCCAGTGGGCATCGTGTCGCCGGGCTTCCAGGGCAGACCTCGATCCGCCGGCTCCGACCTGCCCCCGGGGCAGTACCTCACCGAGGACTTCCCGGTCCTCTCCGCCGGCCCCACCCCGCGGGTCCCGCTGGAGACCTGGGAGTTCACGATCACGACCGAGGCCGGCGTCGAGCACCGCTGGGACTGGCCGGCCTTCCGCGCGCTGCCCTGCGAGTCGCCGACGGTGGACATCCACTGTGTGACCCAGTGGTCGAAGCTCGGCACCCGCTGGGAGGGGGTCAGCCTCGACGTCCTGCTCGGTGACGTCGACACCACAGCCGAGTACGCGCTGGTGCACTCCTACGGCGGCTACACCACCAACCTGCCCCTCACCGACCTTCTCGACGGCCAGGCCTGGGTGGTGCACCGCTACGACGGGGCCGCCCTGGAGCCCGAACACGGGGGCCCGGCCCGGCTGCTCGTCCCGCACCTGTACTTCTGGAAGTCGGCCAAATGGGTGCGCGGCATCCGCCTCCTCGAGCGGGACGAGCAGGGGTTCTGGGAGGCCGGCGGCTATCACGACCGGGGTGATCCGTGGCTGGAGCAGCGCTACCAGGGCGACTGAGGGAACGTCTCGCGTGGCGCGTCGCCCGCCTCGCCGAGGTCCGCGACGAGACGCCGACCGCGCGCACCCTCGTCCTCGACGTCCCCGGCTGGCCCGGGCATCTGTCGGGCCAGCGGGTGGATGTCCGCCTCACCGCCGCCGACGGCTACAGCGCCCGCCGCAGCTACTCGCTCGCGGCACCGGCGGCGGGTGACCGGGTCGAGCTGACGGTCCAGCGGGTGCCGGGCGGTGAGGTCTCCCCGTATCTGACGGAGATCTTCTCGGTCGGCGACCCGGTGGAGATCCGCGGGCCGATCGGCGGCTGGTTCGTCTGGCGTCCCGCCGACCCCGAGCCGGTGCTGCTGGTCGCCGGCGGGTCGGGCATCGTCCCGCTGATGGCGATGGTGCGCGCCCGGCGGTCCGCCGCCAGCCGGGTGCCGTTCCGCCTGATCTGCTCGGTGCGCTCCCCGGCCGACCTCTACTACGCGGACGAGCTGCGCGAGGCCGCGCGCGCCGACCCCGGGCTGGACGTCACCCGCTGCTACACCCGGGTCGTCCCGGATCACTGGACGTCGCCGCCGCGCCGGCTGCGCCCCGCCGACCTGGCCGAGGCCGGCTGGCCGCCCGACTTCACGCCGACCTGCTACGTCTGCGGCCCGACCGGCTTCGTCGAGGCCGTCGCGGACGCGCTGGTCGAGATCGGCCACGAGCCCGAACGAATCCGCACCGAGCGCTTCGGCCCGAGCGGTTCGAGCCACCCCGCAGACACCACCTGATCTCCAAGGGTCTGCCCGGACTTCGAACTGAAAAGCGGAAGGTCGGCGGTTCGACCCCGCCCATGTCCTTCTGGTCGGGGCTGAACCGATGCTGATTTCCGTTCGTGACTGCCGACAGCGACTTGTAAGACGCTATTACCAGTCGTTCTGGTGCCTGCCAGGCGCCTGTCGGTGCCGAGTAAAAACTAATGGCGGTGCAGGCATCGTCGAAGTAAACGGCGCATCCTCCAACCTTGGAGGGTGATCACTGTGGAGGACGGGCTGACCCCCTCGGGGATCGTGGGGTCCACCGGATCACCCCCACGGGCGTGGGGAGGACGGTGCTCGCGGGCCGGCAGGAGTTCGAACCAGCAGTCCGATCTCCTGGTGATCGATGGAACCGGGTACCGCCTCGGCGCTCACAGTGTGCGGCTCGCGTCCGTCGGCCAACTGGTGCACCGCAACGGTGCCAAGATCGCCCATGGGCGCTCTGCTCTATCTCGCCTTCCCCCTGTAGCCGCCTCCGCTGAGCTGAATCAATAGGCGGTGACGGCATGTTCGGGGCAGTTCGCGACCGCGTCGCGGACTACCTTCTCGAACTGGGCGGGGATCTCGGGGATCTGTACTTCGGCGTAGCCGTCGTCGGTGAGGGCGAACACCTCGGGACACAGGGCGACGCAGGTCGCGTGCCCGCAGCAGCGGTCGTCGTCGATGGCGGCCTTCATCGGGTGACGTCCCCGGCGAGAGTGAACTCCAGGTGGAGGTTAGTCAGCCCGCGCAGGATGAAGGTGGGCATGTACTCGTAGCGGCGGTTACCGGCGGGACCGTGCACCCGTTCGTTGATCCGGATATCTGAAGCTGTCCCAGTTTCGTTCACAGGTAGGGCTTTAATCGGCTATGCGGCTTGATGCTTCTCGTAGAAGCAGGTTTCGCGCCCGTTGGGGCTGACGTATCCGTTGGTGGAGTGGCGGCGCGCCCGGGTGGTGTTCACGGACCGCCGCGACGGATTTATCTCCGTCGGCGGCCTCAGCGACTGCCGCCATGTCGTCGCACGAGTCGATCGGGATCCGGAAGATAGCTTGCAGGAGCGTCTGGTCGTCGGCCAGCAGTACGCGGTTTTAGTGTTTACGGGGTGGGGGGCTCGGGAGGAGATTGGTAAGATTTTCTAGGTATTGGTGGATCAGGAGAAGAAGGAAGCTTCTGTCGGGTTGAGTGCCCGCAATTACGGAGAAGTCTGGCGCCGGGTTCGCGCGACGTGATGTCCATGCCACCTGCGGTCATAGGCTGCTGTGTGCCGTCGAGGTCGAAGGCGGCGGCCATGGTGGCGACGAGGCTGAACAGGAACCAGAGTGCGCCTGCATAGACGCGAGAATTTGCGGCGTATGCGCACCTTATGGAGGGGTAGCGGTGAACGTGTGGGGCTAACGACGCCGCTGCCGACCAGCCGCCGCGAGGAAGCAGTCTCCCAAATCGGTGGAGTAGTGGGCTACACCACCATAGCGGGGGCTCTGCGACCGGTGGGTTGGGTAGTGGTTCGCCTACCCTGATTGGCATGCGGAAGACGGTGCGGCAGGCGGGGCGGGCCACGCTCCAGCTGGCGAGAGCTGCCGGACTGGCCTTCGGGTCGTACTTGTTCATCACGGTGTTGCTGTGCGCGGTCACCGCTACGGCCACAGTGGTGGGTGCCGGGCTGCTGCCGGAGACGGTGCTGCTGGTGCGCCGGATAGCCGGGGCCAAACGGCGCCAGGTCGCTGCGTGGACAGGCCGGGAGATCCCCGAGGCGTATGTGCCGCTCACGGGGCCGCTGCGCCAGCGGCTGCGCACGGCGACCCGGGACCCGGGCACGCACACCGACCTGCGCTGGATGCTCGCCTACTACGGCTACGGCTCCCTTCTATACGTGGCGCTGCCGCTGTGGCCGCTGGGCCTGCTCGTCGACGGCGTGCGGTGCGGACTCCTGGATCATGATCCGGTCGTGCTGCCACTGATCAGCCGCCTCGCGGACCTCGACGCCGCGTGGTCCACCTCTCTACTCAAGCCCTCTCCGAAGGCGCGGCTGGCCGAGCGAGTCGAGGAGCTGACCGAGACACGGGCGGGCGCGGTCGCCACGCACGGCGCCGAACTACGCCGCATCGAGCGGGACCTGCACGATGGCACCCAGGCACGGCTGGTATCGCTGTCCATGCGGATCGGCCTGGCGAAACGTACCTACGATCGTGACCCGCAGACAGCCCGCAAGTTTCTCGACGATGCGCAGGACCAAGCCGAAGATGCGCTGAGCGAGCTGCGGCACGTCGTGCGCGGCATCCACCCGCCGATTCTCACCGACCGCGGTCTGCCCGGAGCGGTACGGGCGCTCGCCGCAAGCAGCGGCCTCGACGTCACTGTAACCGTCGAAGGCCTGGAGGACGGACCGCGGGCCCCCGCGGCGGTCGAGGCGGCCACGTACTTCGTCGTGGCCGAGGCGTTGACGAACGCGGCGAAGCACAGCGGATCCGATCAAGCCGAGATCCGACTCGACCGAACGCTCACCGGGCTGAGAGTGCTCGTGCGCGACGAGGGCCGAGGCGGGGCCGAAGCCATCTCCTGGGCTGCCAGCGCTGGGACGCAGGCAAATGGGTCCGGGCTACTCGGCATCCGCCGCCGCGTCGCCGCGCTGGATGGCACCGTCACCGTGACCAGCCCCGAGGGCGGCCCCACCATGATTCAAGCTGAACTACCCTGCGCATGGTGACGAGGACGGAAACGGAGCAGCTGTGCGTGTGGTGATCGCCGAGGACAACGCGCTGCTGCGCGAAGGTCTCCTCCTGCTGCTCACCTCTGCCGGCCACGACATCGTGGCTGCCGTGGGCACCGGGCCCGAGGTGCTGCCCGCGCTGCTCGCCCACCAACCAGACGTCGCCGTGCTCGACGTGCGGATGCCGCCCAGCTTCCGCGACGAAGGGCTGCGCGCAGCGCTCGCGGCGCGCAAGGAGATCCCTGGACTGCCGGTGCTCATACTCTCGCAGTACGTCGAGGAGGCCTATGCCGGTGAGCTACTGGCCGGCGGCGCGAGTGGGGTCGGCTATCTACTCAAGGACCGGGTCGGTCGCGTGGAAGAGTTCCTGGACGCGTTGAACCGGGTCGCGGCGGGCGGCACAGCACTCGACCCCGAGGTGGTGACCGAGCTCCTCACCCGCCGGCGTTCGCCTCTCGATTCACTAACCCCCCGCGAACGGGAAGTCCTTAAGTTGATGGCCGAGGGCCACGACAACGCGACCATCGCCGATACCCTGGTCGTCACAGAACGTTCTGTCAGCAAGCACATTGGCAACGTGTTCGGAAAGCTTGGGCTACCACCGAGCGATAGCGGGCATCGCAGGGTACTGGCGGTGCTGACATACCTGAACAATTAGTAGCGGCCAACGGCAGCCACAGCGCCGCCAGAAATTGGAACAGGAACCCGGCGAACTCCGGGAATGGTTTGACGAAGGTGGCGACGTATCATTTGATCGCGCCGTCCGCCGTCGTGGACCCACAGTCACGTGCAACAGCCCCCGGTGGCGGGCGTCGTCATCGAGCACGTCTTCCGCTCCGGGGGATTATGCTGTTTGACGAACCCGGCGATATTCAGGGCTCGCGTCACTCTGGGGTGGGCCCTTAGATTGTAGGATGTTGTCCCTGCGTGTGCATGGCCCGTACGGACGGCGCGTCGTGGGGACGCTTCAGGAGGCCGAAGCCCGCCCCGAGCGAGACGAGACCCATGCCAACGGCGGCCCCGATCCCCTTTGCGCCGCCAACGTAGAAGTAGGCGGCCACGGCGACAACGCCGTTGAACAAGAAGAGGAACCACTGCACCTTCCTCGACGCAAGAATCGATTTCAACGGTTCTCTCTTCGCGAGGAATGAGCCCGCCACAAGCGAGACGGCTATCGATCCATAGCTGACTAGCTGCTTCTGTGTGCCGTCGACGTGGAGGAGCCTGGCGCCGGCCACGGTGCCGGTCAGGCTGGCAGCGAACACCAACCAGAGCACACATGACCAGAGGAATGAGAAGAACGACGTGAGGAACGACTGCGGAGACCTCATGAATGTTTCCTTCCGAAGAGGCTGAATCGTTCAGTATCGACGATGCCATCGCTGGCCTCCCGTCGCGAGGGAGCGCGCTCCCAAATCCGTGGTGTAGCTGGCTACACCATCGGTACGATGCCCACTCCTAATACCGACACCGAAACACCGCCCTGGTGACCGTCGTCGTCCTCATCGCCGTCGCCGAGGGCCTACGTGGCCACCTCACCCGATGGATGATCGAGATCGCGGCCGGGGTCTTCGTCGGGAACCCCAGCGCCCGGGTCCGTGACCGCGTCCGGTCCGTGCTCGCCCGGCGCGCCGGAGACGGCCAAGCCGTCATGATCGAACCCGCGGACAACGAACAAGGCTGGGCCGTACGCACCGCCGGCCGCGACCGCGGCTACCCAATCGACTACGACGAACTGATACTGTTCGCCCGCCCACGCCGGTAAAACCCCAGCTCAGTAAGTGTCGTCCCCGCACGAGCGGAGATCTTCCCTGCCACCCCCTGGGTGCCCACCCCCTGCCCCGTCGTCCCCGCACGCGCGGGGATCTTCCCGGGACGTGCTCGCCGGCCGCCGATCCGGTGCCGTCGTCCTCGCACGCGCGGGGATCTTCCGAGGTCATGCACCCGGCCAGCAACCACGTGTGGGTCGTCTCCGCACGCGCGGGGATCTTCCCGTGTCCGGGGGCGGCGCCGCGGCTGGCCATGTGTCGTCCCCGCACGCGTGGGGATCTTCCCCAGCGGTGCAGGATCATGAGTGTGGGGAGTGCGTCGTCCTCGCATGCGCGGGGTCTCGCGGTCATGCCCACGGGGGTGGTGTACGGAGCGTGATGCCGCGTGATCCTGGTTGAATGTTATGCGGTCAGCGCTTCG